>JAFAZB010000279.1 GCA_019240015.1 Solirubrobacterales bacterium | reverse complement strand
CCTCCCTCGCCGACCGGGACCCGGGGGCCGACGAAGTCGGCGACGGGCGGCGCGTCCGGGAGCCCGTAGCCGTACGGCGCGGCGTTGATGACCGGGATCCGCTCGAAGTTGTAGACCGGCACCGGCGAGGGCAGCTGCCACTCGAGCGACTTCGAGTGCCACGGGTTGGCGCCGGCCAGCTCGCGCTTGAGGATCAGCGACCACACCAGGTTGGCGAGCAGCACGAGCATCGAAGCGCCGAGGCAGAAGGCCGAGATCGAGACGAACACGTTGAGGCCGTGCAGGCTCGGGTCATAGGCGGTCACCCGCCGCGGCATCCCCCGCAGGCCGACGATGAACAGCGGGAAGAAGGTGAGATTGAAGAACACGAACATCATCCAGAAGTGCACCTTGCCGAGCGTCTCGTTGAGCTTGAAGCCGGTCATCTTCGGTAGCCAGTAGTAGATCCCCGCCATCAGCGCGAACACCAGCCCACCCATGATCGTGTAGTGGAAGTGCGCCATCACGAAGAAGCTGCCGTGGGTGGTGACGTCGCTGGGCACGTCGGACAGGTAGACGCCCGAGACTCCCCCGATCAGGAAGTTGAAGAAGAACGCCAGCGAGAACAGCATCGGGACCGTGTATCGGATCCGGGCTCGCCACAGGGTGCCCATCGCGATCAGGAAGATGATCCCGGTCGGGATCGAGATCAGCTCGGTGGTGAACATGTAGAACGGCCGCAGGTTCGCATTGATCCCGCTCACGAACAGGTGGTGCTGCCAGACCATGAAGCTGAGCAGGGCGACGCCGAACATGCCGGAGACCGCGACGCGGTAGCCCCACAGCGGCTTGCGCGCGAACACGGGCAGGATCTCGAGCACGATGCCAAAGCCCGGCAGCGCGAGGATGTAGACCTCCGGGTGCCCGAAGAACCAGAACAGGTTGTCCCACAGGAACGGGCTGCCGCCACCGCTGGAGACGAAGAACGAGGTGTCGACCGTGCGGTCGAGCGCGGTCATGAACAGGGCCGCCAGCAGTACCGGCGCCGCGAGCACCGCCAAGATCGACGTCGTTACCAGGCCCCACACGAAGATCGGCAAGCGGTTCCACACCATCCCCGGGGCCCGCAGCGTCATCACGGTGGCGATGATGTTGAGTCCCACCAGCGCCAGCGAGATGCCGATCAGCGCGAACGAGACGATGTAGGCGTCCATCCCTCCGCGGGCCTGATCGGCCAGCGGCGCGTATCCGGTCCAACCGGTTGCGAATCCGCCCATCAGGATCGCCGAGAGCAGGATGAAGCCAGCCAGCACCGTGAGCCACAAGGTCAGAGCCTCGACGCGCGGGAACGCCATCCGTCGCGCGCCGATCATCAGCGGGACCAGGTAGTTACCGAGCGGTCCCAGCACCCCCGCCGACATCATCATCAGCATCATCGTGCCGTGCAGCCCGACCAGCGTCAGGTAGTTGCCCGGCTGGATGAAGGTGGCGTTGGAGCTGGTCAGCTCGCCGCGAATGAACATCGCGTTCAGGCCACCGACGAAGAAGAAGAACAGCACCGCGACGAAGTACTGGATCGCCACCACCTTGTGATCGGTGCACAGGCGGAAGTAGCGCCAGGGCCCGTGCTCCTCGCGCTCGCGCAGCGTCGCCGGACGACCCAGCATCCTCCCCACCGGGTAGTTGAAGAACCCCAGCCCGATCAGCCACCCGACCGTCGCCAGCAGCAAGCCCAAGAGGTTCGCGATGTCGTCCTGATCGGTCGCCATCTGTGCGTGGATGTGGTTGCCGATCCTGGTTCCCAACCAGTGTCCGAGCGCGTAGCCGGCTGCGCCGCCGACGATTCCCCAGAGGATGTTGAACCCGAGCAGCTGGCGGCCCGTGCTGGGCTGCTCCAGCTCGAGGTCTTGCGGGGTGGCGGGTGGTACACCGGCGGATGTGCTCATCTCACGGCGCCCTCCGGAGCGGTGACGGGTAGTAGACGTGGGAGTAAGGGGGGAGCTGCTTGGTGACCGCTGCGTACTGCTGCTCCTGCTGCGCGATCCAGCTGCCGAAGTCCGGCTGCGACAACACGCGGCCGGTGGTGTTCATGTGCCCGTGCCACAGCCCGCACAGCTCCGCACAGCGGACTTGGAAGCTCCGGATCTGCTCAGGCTTGACGTACACGACGTTGTCGCTGCCGGGAATCGCGTCGGCCTTCACTCCGAGCTCGTAGGCCCAGAAGCTGTGCGCGACGTCGAGCGAGGTGACATGGATCGCGATCTCACGGTTGACGGGCAGCGCCAGCGTGGCCGTCTCTACGCCGCCGTAGCCCGGGTAGCGGAAGGTCCACAGCCACTGCTGGCCGATCACCTGGACCTCGAGCGCGCTGCCCACGTTGGCCGGCTTGGCGAGCGGATTCGGCCCCTGGCCGCCGCCGGCGCCGGCGGCCGAGGCGCTGAACAGATCGATCGTCCCGTAGACCGCCAGCCCGAGCACGATCGCGCTCGTGACGCTCAGCCACGTCAACTGGATCCGGGCGTTGCCGTCGATCGGTGGCCCGTCGACGATCGTCTCGCCGGCTTGGCGAAAGACGGTGATCGCGTAGCCGAAGTAGACCCACACCATCAGCACGATCGGCGTGGCGAGCGTCGTCAGCACGACGTTGATCTGATGCTGATCTGAGGACTGCTGGCTGGCGTGGCCAGGGGGAATGTGCGGGCCCAGCACGAAGATCACCAGGGGCACGCAGATCACCGTCAGCCCAGCCCAGATCCCGACGATCCGGATCGCGTGCCGCGGCTCGCTGGGCTCGGGGATCCTCGTCGCCTCCATCAGCTCACCACCAACTCGCCGCTCATCCACCCGATCGTCTGCATCGGCCCGCCGTTGCCGAAGATGAACGCCGCCGCGCACGGCACGAAGCACTGCCAGCGATAGGTTCCGGGCCCCGGCGTCCTGAAGCTGAACGTGATCGTGTTGTGGTCATTTGAGAGCGGACAAGGCGCGGCGCTGCATGGATTCTTGGCGCTCGAGGAGATGCCCGACAGCGGGACGCTCAGGCCCAGATCGGGGACCGTGAAGGTGTGGGAAGCCTCGTCGGAGCTGGCGGTGCTGAACGGCTTTCCGTTGAGCGTCGCGGTCCCGTCGACTGTTCCCCGCACCTGAGCCAGGAACGGGTTTCGCAGCCCGCTCGAGGTGTCGTACTGGTAGAGCGTGACGGTCACCAGCGAGTGCGCGGGGAGCTTGAAGATCGTCGAGTGATGCCAGTGACCGCTCGGGTCCTGAACGAGATAGCTGACCCAGTCGGGTTCCGGCGCGTGTCCGTATGTCGGGACCGTCTGAAGCGTGAGGTGGGCGGTCCCGCCTTGGACCGACGCCGGCACCGCAGCGGGCGCGTTGGTGAGGAACTCGCTCGAGTAGAGGATCACCAAGCCGATCAGGACGGCCAGTGCGATCGCGATCCCCGCGAGGCGCCTCGTCACGGCGGACGTTCTATCGCCATGGCCGCCGGAAAGCAAGTGCCCGGCGATTCTTAGCCCGCTCCTACCGTTAGCTCACTCTCATCTTCGGACAACGATTGAGGCTGGCAGAAACGGGCAAAGGAATAGATATGACCCTCGCAATCATTGCCAACCTAATCCTCGCGGCGATCGTGTTCGGCGTCGTCCTAGGCCGCCTCGCGTACGCGATCGTGACCTCACGCGCCGATGGCCTGATCGCCCCTGCACAGCCGTCCGTGCGTCAGGCACGACGGGTTCGCCCCGCGTGGCACCCGAGCTTCCACCGCAGGTGGGCCGGGTCGTTGATGCGCGAGCCGCTCCGCAGCTCCTAAGCTAACCGCCAGCTAGCTCTGATCACCTTGCGCCCGTGTCAGCATGGGCGCGAGGTGCTCTCGGAGCTCGCTGTCGCCGACGCCGGGTATCGCGAAGCTGGCCTGGCCACGGTCGGTGCGCACGATCAGCTGTGCGCGGGCGCTCCGGCGCCGTCGGCCGAGGCGCCGCTGGCGCTCGGGCAGGTCGAGCGACTCGATGTCCTCCCAGGTCAGCCGACCGAGGGAGTGCCCGCTGTCACGGACGATCTCTAGCCCCGTGTCCGAAAAACGGAGCTCCAGCCCACTCTCGTCCTCGTCGAGATTCGCGATCCCGCCGAGGTGAACCGCGGCCAGCCGCAGCGCCTTGGTGGGGAGCTCATCGCCCCGCTGCTCGTCCAGCTCCTCGTGCCCATCCGCGCGATCGCCGGCACCGTCTGGAGCGTTGCCGTTGCCTGCGTCCTCGGCCCCCTGCTCTTCGCCGGCTGGCGCCGGCGGCGTGCTCTCGTCAGCCTCGGGTTCGTCGGGGACGGCTTCGAGCTCGAGCCCCGCCGGAGTCTCTTCGCGCTCGGTCTCGCTGTCCTCGTCGGCTTCGGCCGCAGCCTCCGCTTCGGCCTGTTCGGAGTCCTCTTCCTCGGCCTGGGGTTCCTCCTCGGCCTGGGGTTCTTCCTCGGGCTCGGGCTCCTCCTCGTCGTTGGCGCCCTCGGCGACCGGCTCCGAGGCCGGCTGGGAGTCGCGCAGCTCGGCCAGGCTGATCTCGTAGGAGGGCGCGCCCAGCAAGTCCTGCGCTCGCTCCACCGCGGGATGCGTGAGCGCCTCTCCGAGCCGGATCCCGAGCTCGTCGGTGGCGATTCCCGCGAGGGTACGGCGCCACAGCAACCCGTCGGCTCGATCGGCGGCCTGCTGAACCATCTGCTCGAGCTGATCCCCGTCCAGCTCTACCGCGTCGGCGTAGGTCGCCGCGGCCTCCTCGAATGCCGGGCGCAAACGCGCCACCAAGGCCTCGCGCCCGCGGTCAGCGATGCGTTGCGCCAGCTCGTCGATCTCGTCAGTCATGGCTCCCGGGAGGAAAATAGCTGCTGGACGCTTGCGCCGCGACGGCCAATCGTGAGTTACAAACGCTCGGGAGACACGTCAGCGCCTCCCCAAGTTGCGATGAACTCGTCGGGCTCGAGGCTTACGAGGTCGGCTCGCAGCGCCCTCGCCAGCTTCGTGGCCTGCTTGGCAGGAAGATCCCAGTAGAGCACCACCTCGCCGTCGTCGATCGATACGACCTCGATTCGGTCGAGTCGATGGGGGTCGGCGAGGAACGCCGGCTCGAGACCCTCGCGCGAGACGATCAGGTGGAATGCTCGGTTGGCCCTCATCGGTTGGCCCTCATCGGTTGGCGTTCGCTCGGTCGGCGCTGATCGTGGCGTCCCCGAGCATGGCTAATGCACTGGCCGCTTGCGCCACCCCCTGCTCACCCTCGAAAACCTCCGCGCCGATCTGGATCGCCGGCAGCGTCCGCACGCCGCCGTCCAGCGCACGTCGCGCAGCGCTCTGGAGCGCCTGTGCAACCGACCGCAAACCGATCCCCTTCAGCACCGCGGTCGGGTGCATCTCGCACGCGGCCGCGGCGATCAGCACGGTGTCCTCGTCGTCGAGGTCGCGTCCGCCTGCGAAGGCCTGACGGAACGCTGCGAGCGAGAACGCGACGGCCCGCCCCACGCGCTTGGCGTACGTGGCGGCCAGCATCGCGGTGTCCGAGTCGGGCGGCCAACGGGCGGGCCAGCGCAGACGCTGCAGCCCAAGCTCTGCCGCCCGCCGTTCGAGCTCGACCCGCTCCAGCTCGTGCGCGGGGCCGACCGCCCGTGCGAGTACCGGCTCCCACTCGGGCACAATCGGCAGCTCCGACAGGATCTGCTCGGCGACCAGGTAGCAGGACGGACTGCCGAGGTCGTAGAAGAAGATCGGCTGAGCCGGTCCGGACGTGGCGCCCATCGCGCTAGCCGTGGATCAGCCAGCCGTCTGCCGCCCGGGCGGCCTCCATCACCGCCTCGGACAGGGTCGGGTGGCCGTGGATGAATCTCGCGACCTCGGGATAGCCGCCTTCGAGCGCGCGGGCGGTGACGAGCTCCTGGATCAGCTCGGTGGCGCGCGTGCCGACGATGTGGCCCCCGAGCAGCTCTCCGTACTGCTGCTCGCCGACGATCTTGACCATGCCGGTGCGGTCTCCGTAGACGGTCCCGGCGCCCACCGCTCCATATTGCACCTTGCCCACAACGACGTCGTACCCCTGCTCGCGCGCCTGGGATTCGGTCAGCCCGAAGCTCGCTACGTTAGGCGTGCAGAAGGTGGCCCTTGGAATGTCGAGGTACTCGATCGGGTGGGTCTGCATCCCGGCGGCGTCTTCGACCGCGATCACCCCTTCATCCGAGGCCTTGTGCGCGAGCGCGGGGCCGTGGACCAGGTCCCCGATCGCGTAGATCCCAGAGGCGCTGGTCCGCATCGCGCCGTCCACCCCGATCAACCCCGCTTCCGCGAGCTCCACCCCGGCGACGTCGAGCCCGAGCCCTTCGACGTCCGGCGCGCGTCCGGTTGCGATCACCAACCAGTCCGCCTCTCCATGGTCGCTGCCATGGCGGAACTTGACGCTGGCATCGCCGGGCTCCACGTCCTCCACCAGCATCTCGAGGTGGATCGTGATGCCCTGGCGCTTGAGGCCGCGCTCGGCTACCTTGGAGATCTCGACGTCTTCGGTCGGCAGCACCCGGTCCAGCGCTTCGAACAGCATCACCTCGACTCCGAGCCGGGCGTACGCGGATGCGATCTCGGAACCCGACGCGCCGGCGCCGATCACCGCGATCGTGTTGGGGAGCTCCGGGAGTGCCCACGCCTCCTCGGTGCCGATCACCCTGCCGCCGAACTGCACGCCGGGGATCGGCTTCTTCACCGATCCGGTCGCCAGCACGATCGTGTTGGCCGACACCCCGTGCTCGCCCACCCGGACGGCGCCCTCCCCGGCCAGGACCCCGTCGCCCTCCAGCAGCTCGATCCCGTTCTTCTTGAACAGCCCGGCGACGCCGCCGGTGAGCGTCGAGATGACCTTCGTCCGGCGCGCGCTGACGCCTGCGTAGTCGATCTCAGGAGCCCCGACCTTGATCCCGTAGTCGCCCGCCTCCCGCACCTCGCTCAGCACGTCGGCGACCCGCAGCACCGCTTTGGCTGGAATGCACGCGTAGTTCAGGCAACGACCCCCGACTCGGTCCTTCTCGACCACGGCGGTCTTCATTCCAAGCTGTGCCGCCCGAATCGCGGCCACGTAGCCGCCCGGACCCGAGCCGATGACGACGCAATCGAAGGACGATTCGGGCATCGGCCGGAGCGTATATGAAGGGAGGGGAGGCGCTCATCGGGCCCCGGGCTCTCGCCGGGCCCCGCGGCGCTCATCGCCCCGGGTACTTCGGCATCTGGATCCGGCCGAGTGCCCGCACGAGCTTGTAGAACAGATATCCCGCGCCGGCGATCACGACCGGGGGCACGAGGAACCCGAGCGCGTTGCTCGCCTCGATGAACAGGAGCGAGAACAGCGTCACGATGATCGCCAGCAACGCCATGAAGGCGAGCACCGCGCCGTACCACAGGCGCCACATCCCGATCGCGCACGCGAGCATCAGCCCCGAGAAGACCACGATGCCCCCGGCCGCCGGATGCTTGCCGGCGATCTTGGCCCCAGCCACGTATGAGATCAGGTTGCCGATCGCGAGCAGCGCCGCGACCGCCGCGCCGGCCGTCACCGCCCCGGGCCGCTCGCCCGGCGCGAGTGGCTTCAGGGCCGCCCGCGCCTCGGCGTCCCGCCGTTGCGAGCGGGTGGGCTCGACTCGCCAGCCACCTGGCTTGAACGGCGGCGTCGGCGCCGCGCTCGCCGGCGCACGTGCCGCCGGTTTGCGGCGACTCCCCCGCTTGCGGCTACGGTGCGCCAAGCCGCACCCCGTGGCGGTCGGGCTCGCCGACGATCCCGGCCAGCAGCCGGCGCGCGCCGAGCTCGGGATCGGCTGCGGCGGTGAGGGCGCGCACGACGGCGATCCGCCGGGCTCCGGCGGCAAGCACCGCGTGTACGTTGCCCGGGTCGATGCCGCCGATCGCGAACCACGGCATGTTCGCGTGGGCTGAGGCGT
>JAFAZB010000247.1 GCA_019240015.1 Solirubrobacterales bacterium | reverse complement strand
CCCGATCCGACCGACAGCGAGCTGCGCCCGGCGAGCAGGTCGCGCAGGTCATCGCCGACCAGCTCGGCCCGCCAGCCGCGCAGCGTGCGCACCTCGGGCTCGGGCTCGCCGCGGCGGGTCGCGCCGACGATCTGCTCGAGCTCGGCGCGCGAGGCGATCAGCTCATAGGCCAGGCCCGCGTCCAGCGCGCGGGCCCGCAGCAGCGCCTCGGCCAGCGCGATCAGGGGTGCGTCGCCTGGGTCCGAGCGGCCCCGGGACTCCTCCCTGGGAATCGGGGGCATCTGCCGGCCCTCGGCGATCGCAGCCAGGATCGCGGGCCCCCGGCGCCTGATCCCGGAGGGGTGTACGCCTCGGATCTGCTCGAGCTGCGAGAGCGTCGTGGGCTGGCGCTTGGCGAGCTCGACCAGCGCCGGGTCGGCAAGCACCGAGCCCACCGGCCGGTCCTGCTGGGACGCGGTCCGCTCGCGCCATGCGGCCAGCTCGCGAGCCACGGCGCGGGCCCGGGGGTCGAGCTGGCCCACGCGCGGGAGCCGCTCCCAGGCGCTGTAGGGGTCGCGCTCGTCGGTCGCCGACTCGAGCCGGCGACACTCCTCGCGCGCCCACTCCAGCCGGCCGCTGTCGCGCAGCCGTCGCTGGAGCTCGTCGGCGAGCTGGAGCAGGTGGGCCACGTCCTCGGCCGCATATGCCAGTTGCTCGGCGGTCAGGGGGCGGGCGTCCCAGCGCGTGTAGCTCGCGGTCTTGCCGACGCGGCGGCCCAGCATCGCGCCCAGCAGATTGCTGTAGCCGGCCTGCGCGCTCGCGCCGGCGAAGCCCGCCGCGACCTGCGTGTCGAACACGTTGGTCACCTCGGTGCGCCACGCGCGCCGCAGGATCGCCACGTCCTGGCGCCCCGCATGCAACACGATCTCGATTGCCGGATCGGCGAGCAGCTCGGCGAGCGGGCTCACCTCGACGTCGGCGAGCGCGTCGATCAGGTGGATCTGAGGCGCTCGTCCGGGGCGTGGATCGTCGACGGCCACCTGTACCAGGCACAGCAGCGCCCGGTAGCGGCCCTCCGACATGAACTCGGTGTCGATTCCAAGCCGTCGGGCCGCGCGCGCAGCCACGGCAGCCTCAGCTACGTCCCCAACTGTGGCGAGCCCCCTCGCATCCATGTGCAGGGACCCACATTGACAGGTCGGGCGCAAAAACGGCAGCGAAGCGGCAAAAAAAGGGGCCGCGAATGCGGCCCCCATATAAACCGACCGCGCTGGTAGGATTTAGGCAGATGATCTTCTCCTCCAAGGCCGAGTACGGCGTGCGGTTGATGGTCGAGCTCGGTCGCCAGTCGCCCGAGCAGCCGACCAGCCTGAAGGCGATCGCCGACGCCGAGGGTCTGCCGCTGGCGTACCTCGAGCAGGTGGTGGCGAGACTGCGGCGCGCCGGGCTGGTGATGAGCGCCCGCGGCGCCCACGGCGGCTACTGGCTGGCGCGGCCGGCCGAGGAGATCGCGATGCACGAGGTGGTGCAGGCGCTCGAGGGGTCGATCGCGCCGATGGAGTGCTTCGTGCACGAGCACACCGAGCGAGTGCTGTGCTCGCACGAGCCCGACGCGGGACGGGGCTGCGCGACCAAGCTGCTGTGGACCCGGGTGCAGGGCGGCATCATTCGCTCGCTGCAGACCACCACGCTGGCGGAGCTGGTCGAGTTCTCGCGGCGCGGCGACCGGGTGCCGGCGGGGGTCTGAGTGGCCGAGCTCGAGATTCGAAACCTGCACGTCCGCGCGGGTGAGAAGGAGATCCTGCGCGGCGTCGAGCTGAGCGTCGGCAGAGGCGAGATCCACGCGCTGATGGGGCCAAACGGATCCGGCAAGTCGACGCTCGCAAACGCGGTCATGGGTCATCCGATGCTCGAGGTGACCGAGGGCCAGGTCTACTTCGGCGGGCAGGACATCACCGAGTCCGAGCCCGACGAACGCGCCCGGATGGGGCTGTTCATGGCGTTCCAGTACCCGGTCGCGGTGCCCGGCGTGACGGTCACCAAGTACCTGCGCACGGTGCTCAACGCACACCGCGAGGCGCGCGGCGAGCAGCCGATCCCGCTGCGCGAGTTCCGCCAGTCGGTGGAAGCGGCGATGAAGCTGACCAACGTCCCGCGGGAGTTCTCGAGCCGGTACCTGAACGAAGGCTTCTCGGGCGGGGAGAAGAAGCGGATGGAGATCCTCCAGCTGGCGCTCCAGCGGCCCGAGCTGGCGATTCTGGACGAGACCGACTCGGGACTCGACATCGACGCGCTGCGGGTGGTAGCCAACGGCGTCAACGCCGTCGCGGGACCGGAGATGGGGGTGCTGATCATCACCCACTACCAGCGCATCCTGCATCTGGTGCAGCCGAGCCACGTGCACGTCATGTACCAGGGGCGGATCGTCAAGGAGGGGGGGCCGGAGCTGGTCGACGAGCTCGAGGCCAAGGGCTACGGCTGGATCACCGAGGGTCTGGATCAGGCCGCGTAGTGAGCGCCACCGAGACCCTCGGCGCGGTCGCTTCGGAGTTTCCGGTCCTGCGCCGGCAGTTCGACGGCCGCCCGCTGACATATCTGGACTCGGCCGCGACCTCGCAGACCCCGCAGCCGGTGATCGACGCGCTGACGCGCTACTACACGCACTCGCGCGCCTCCATCCATCGCGGCGTCTACCCGCTGGCGGTCGAGGCGACGGAGCTCTACGAAGGCGCGCGGGAGCGGATCGCGG
>JAFAZB010000227.1 GCA_019240015.1 Solirubrobacterales bacterium | reverse complement strand
GCGCAGCGGGTCATCGGTCGGCTGCACCCGGGGCGGGATCTCGAGGTTGTTCTGCGGCAGGAACGAGAGCAGGTAGCGGGTGTCCTCGATACAGCTGTCCTCGTCCTCCGCCGCGAAGTGGGCGACGCCGGACTTGCTCGAGTGGCTCATCGCGCCGCCGAGCTCCTCGAAGGTGGGCTCCTCCCCGGTCACCGTCTTGACCACGTCGGGACCGGTGATGAACATGTGCGAGGTCTCCTTGACCATGAAGATGAAGTCGGTCATCGCCGGGGAATAGACCGCGCCGCCGGCGCAGGGCCCCATGATCAGGCTGATCTGCGGGATCACGCCGCTGCAGCGGACGTTGCGCACGAACACGTCGCCATAGGCCCCGAGCGACACCACCCCTTCCTGGATCCGCGCTCCGCCCGAGTCGTTGATCCCGATCACGGGGCAGCCGATCTTGGCGGCCAGATCCATGATCTTGCACATCTTCTCGGCCATCACCTCGCCCAGCGACCCGCCGAACACGGTGAAGTCCTGGCTGAACACGCACACCCGCCGGCCGTCGATTGTCCCGTGGCCGGTGACCACCGCGTCGCCGTAGGGGCGGTTGCGCTGCATCTCGAACTCGTGGGTGCGGTGGCGTACGAACGTGTCGAGCTCCTGGAAGGAGCCGGGGTCGAGCAGCTTCTCGATCCGCTCGCGGGCCGTGTACTTGCCCTTCGCGTGCTGCTTCTCGACCGCCTGAGCGGTGCCCGAGTGGATCGCCTCGTAGCGCAGCTCCTCGAGCTGGGCGAGCTTCTCCTCGTAGGTCTCGGGAGCCTTGTCGCGCATTGGGGGGCGCCGAGTGTAGTGAGGGTCGAGGGCCCGGGCCGCGGAGGGCGGCCCGGGCCCAGGGGGCACGTCAGGCGCGGGAGTAGGGACGGTGGTGGGCTTGCCCCAGGCTGTCCAGGGCCGAGGTCAGCGCGGCGCGGGGGTCGGGGAGGGCACCGCTCTGAGGCACGGATCCTCCGGCGGATCCAGGCCGATCGCGCGAGCCGGACGGCGAGGCAGGCGTGGCACGCGGTGGGGGCGGAGCCGGCGCGGGCTGCTCCGCAGCCGGTCGCGGCGGCGCAGGCGGGGTCGCGCGTCTGGGAGTCTGATCGCGCGGTGGCCGATCGAGCTGGTGGGCGGGCGGCAGATGGGGGTCGGAGGCCGGCGACCACCCTGGGCCGGGCGCCCGCCGCAAGATGCCCATCACGCGGCCGAAGACCGCCCCCCGGCGGGCGCGCGAGTGATCCGCGCCGGCGGGGGTGGGGTGCGGGGCGGGCGCTGGCCGCGGGGCTGGTTGCCGGGGCGATTCGGGAGTGGCGTGGTGATCCGAGGCCGGCTCGCGCTGCCACGACGAGCCCGGTGAGGGCTGGTGGCCGGGGGGGCGTGCGGCCTGGCCGGGGGGCTGCGTGGCCTGGCCGGGAGGGCGTGCGGTGAGGATCACTCGGGTTCCCCAGCCCGCCGGCTCCAGCCTCACCGTGCCGCGGGCCAGCTCGCCCTCCCAGGCGACGGCGGTCTCGGGCTCGAGCTTCGTGATCCGGATCTCCCCGAACTGCCCGAGGTGGCGGGCGAGCGACGCCGAGTCGCTGCACTCCGCCCACAGCTCTGGCGCTGACTTGACGATCGTTCGACTCGCCTCGTGCTCTGTCATGAGTCGTGGTTTCGCGCGGGGTGACACGAGTCCTCCGCCGTTCACACGAATGCAACCGGGAATGCGCAGCGACCGCGCGGTGGCGGCGGAACGTTCTCTCAGGTGATCAGAACGTCGGCTGATACTCGCCGAACACGTCGCGCATCGCCGCGCACACCTCGCCCATCGAGCAGCGGTCCTTGAGCGCCTGACGCAGCGGCGGCAGCAGGTTCTCGGTCCCCCGCGCGGCGGCGCGGACCTGGTCGAGGCGGCGCTGGACGAGCTCCTGGTCGCGGTCGGCCTTGAACTCGCGCAGGCGCTCGCACTGCGCCCGCTCCGAGTCGGGGTCGACCCGCAGAATGTCCGGGACCTCGGGGGTGTCCTCGACGAACTTGTTGACGCCGACGACGATGTCCTGCTCGATCCGGTAGCGCTCGTGGTAGCCGAACGCCGACTCCTCGATCTCGTTCTTGATGAAGTCGATCGCCTGCACGGAGCCGCCCAGATCGTCGACCTTCGCGATCAGCTCCCGGGCGCGGGACTCGATCTCGTCGGTCAGCGCCTCCACGAAGTAGGAGCCGGCGAACGGGTCCACCGTGTCGGCCGCGCCCGACTCGTGGCCGATGATCTGCTGGGTTCGCAGCGCGATCTTG
The DNA here is from genome assembly GCA_019240015.1 of Solirubrobacterales bacterium. Classification (GTDB taxonomy): domain Bacteria; phylum Actinomycetota; class Thermoleophilia; order Solirubrobacterales; family Solirubrobacteraceae; genus Palsa-465. The sequence continues at coordinate 3,445 of JAFAZB010000227.1, read as the reverse complement.
GCGGCGCGCTCGGTCGGGAGCGCCAGCGCCTCGTCGAAGCCGTTGGTGTGCAGCGACTGGGTCCCGCCGCAGACGGCGGCGAACCCTTGTAGCGCGACCCGGACGATGTTGTTCTCCGGCTGCTGGGCGGTGAGGGTCACGCCCCCGGTCTGGGTGTGGAAGCGCAGCCGCCACGATCGCTCGTCGGCGGCGCCGAACCGCTCGCGCATGATCTCGGCCCACATCTTGCGGGCGGCGCGGAACTTCGCGACTTCCTGGAAGACGTTGTTGTGGCAGTTGAAGAAGAACGCGAGCCGGGGCGCGAACTCATCGATCTCCAGGCCGGCGTCGAGTGCCGCCTGCACGTAGGCGGTCCCGTTGGCGAGCGTGAACGCCACCTCTTGCACGGCCGAGCAGCCCTTCTCGCGGAAGTGGTAGCCGCTGATCGAGATCGTGTTCCAGCGGGGCACCCGCTCGTTGCAGTACGCGAACAGGTCCGTGGTGAGCCGGATCGCGCCCTCCGGTGGATAGATGAAGTTGCCGCGCGCGATGTACTCCTTGAGGATGTCGTTCTGGGTAGTCCCCCGGAGCTGGGCGGAGGGGACGCCCTGCTCCTCGCCGACGAGCTCGTAGAGCGCCAGCAGTACGCTCGCCGGGGCGTTGATCGTCATCGAGGTGGAGACCTGATCGAGCGGGATCCCGTCGAACGCGGTCCGCATGTCGTCGATCGTGTCGATCGCGACGCCGGTGCGACCGACCTCGCCGAGGCAGCGGGGATCGTCGGAGTCCAGACCCAGCTGGGTGGGGAGGTCGAACGCCATGCTGAGTCCGGTGGAGCCGTGCGCGAGCAGGTAGCGGTAGCGCTCGTTCGTCTCCTTGGCGCTCGCGTAGCCGGCGTACTGGCGCATCGTCCACAGCTGCCTGCGGTACATGTCGGGGTGGATCCCGCGCGTGAACGGGTACTGCCCAGGTTCACCGAGGCGCTCGGGCAGCTCGGGGGGGAGGTCCTGCTCGCCGTAGTGCTGCTTGACCTCGATGCCCGAGTCGGTGAAGCGTCGTGGATCGTCGGGGCCGACGATCGGGGCGATCGTCCGGTGCTCGTCGGTCGCGGCCATCCCGGGGAGGTTACCTCCGGCGCGTGCTCGCGGCCCGCGGTTCAGGGTGCCGGGGTCGGCTGAGGCAAAGCCGCTCAGGGGCTAGCCTTGGCTTGCGATGCAGGTGCGAGTCCGTCTGTTCGCGGCGCTGCGAGAGCGCGCCGGCGCCGAGGAGCTCGAGCTGGAGCTGCCCGAAGGAGCCCTCGTTCAAGACGCGCTGGACCGGATGTCCGAGCTCACCGCGGGAGTGCCGGTGGTGCTGGCGGTCAACCGGGAGTACGCCCGCGGCGAGGAGCCCCTGCACGCCGGCGACGAGGTCGCGCTGATACCGCCGGTGTCAGGCGGGTCGGTCGGAGTGATGCACGTGCGCGTGACAGACCAGCCGCTGCTGCTCGATCCACTGCTGGAGCGGGTCCGCGACCCGCGGGCCGGTGCGGTGGTCACCTTCCTCGGCGTCACCCGCGAGGTGACCGAGCTCGACTACGAGGCGTACGTGCCGATGGCGGAGCGCAAGCTCGCCGAGATCGTCGCCGCCGCGATCGAGCGACACGGGCTGTGTGCGGCCGCGGCGGAGCACCGGGTCGGGGTGGTGGTGCGCTCGGAGCCGTCGGTCGCGGTGGCGGCGTCCGCCCCTCACCGGAACGCGGCGTTTTCCGGGGCGCGGGAGATAATCGACCAGATCAAGGCCCAGGCGCCGATCTGGAAGAAGGAAGAGGGCGAATGGGTGAGCGGCGTGAAGCCGGACTGAAGCGCGGCCGAGGCGACCCGCCCGGGGACGCGGACCGCCTGAGGGCACTGCCGGCGGTTCACGAGCTGGCCGCCGAGCTGGACGCGCCGCACGCGGTCGCGGTGGCGGCTGCGAGGCGCGCGATCGCGCAGGCCAGGGCGGCCCTCAGCGCCGGCGAGCTGCCCGTCGACGGACTCGAGCAGCGGCTCCTGCGGCAGGCCCGCGCAGCGCTCGCCGAACTGACGGGACCCTCGCTGCGACGCGTGCTGAACGCGACCGGCGTGATCGTCCACACCAACCTGGGGCGCGCGCCGCTGGCCGCCGCCGCGCGCGAGGCCGTGGCGCGGGCGGCAGCGGGCTACTCGAACCTGGAGCTCGAGCTCGCCGGCGGCGCCCGGGGCTCACGGCATCGCCACGTCGAGCGACTGTTGTGTGAGCTGACCGGGGCCGAGGCGGCGATGGTCGTCAACAACGGCGCCGGCGCCGTGCTGCTGGCGGTCGCGGCGCTGGCCGGTCCAGGCCGCGGCGTGGTCGTCTCGCGCGGGCAGCTGGTCGAGATCGGGGGCGGGTTCCGGATCCCCGAGGTGGTGGCGCAATCGGGCTCGGAGCTGATCGAGGTGGGGACCACTAACCGCACCCGGACCCGCGACTTCGAGCGGGCGCTCGCCGCGGCGCCGGGCGAGGTCGGGGCGATCCTGCGCGTGCACCAGTCGAACTTCAGAACGCTCGGGTTCGTCGAGCAGGCGCCGCTTGCGGAGCTCTGCGGGCTGGGCGCCGCGGTGATCGACGACGTGGGGTCGGGCGTACTCGCGAACGCGAGTGGCATCCTCGCGCTCGGCGAGGAGCCGTCGATCAAGGAGTCGATCAGGGCGGGCGCCGCGCTCGTCTGCTGCTCGGGCGACAAGCTGCTCGGTGGCCCGCAGGCGGGGCTGCTGATGGGGGGCGCCGGCGCGGTGGGTGCCGCTCTCGAGCACCCTCTGGCGCGGGCGCTGCGGATCGACAAGCTGTCGCTCGCTGCGCTCGAAGCGACACTCAGGCTGTATCGCGAGCCGGCGCGAGCGCGCGAGCAGATCCCAGTGCTGGCGATGCTCGATGCGAGCGATCGCGTGCTGAGCACCCGGGCGGAGCTGATCCGAGCGGCAATCGGTCCGGAGGCCGAGCTGATTCGCGCGACCGCCAAGGTCGGAGGGGGGGCGTTGCCGCTCACCGAGCTCGAGGGACCCGCCGTGGCCCTGGTTTCATCCGCGGATCCGGCGGCGCTGGCGGGCGCGCTGCGCGCCGGCGATCCGCCGGTGATCGCCCGGATCCACGACGGACGGGTATTGCTCGACCCGCGGACGCTCACCGACGAGGAGGCTCAGCTGGTCGCCGCTGCGGCCGCGCGTGCGGTCGCTGACGCGCGCGCGGGATGAGCGAGCTCCCGCTGACGCTCGGCACCGCGGGCCACATCGACCACGGCAAGACCGCACTGATCCGAGCGCTGACCGGCGTGGACACCGATCGCCTGCCGGAGGAGCGCGCGCGCGGGATCTCGATCGAGCTCGGCTACGCCCAGCTCGAGCTTCCTTCCGGTCGAAGGTTGTCGGTCATCGACGCCCCCGGGCACGAGCGCTTCGTCCGCACGATGGTCGCGGGCGCCACGGGG
>JAFAZB010000197.1 GCA_019240015.1 Solirubrobacterales bacterium | reverse complement strand
CTTGGCGTCGGGGACCCCGAAGCGCATCAGGCCGCCAGGGCCTTCGTCGCGCTCGTAGACCGTCACCTGGTGTCCGCAGCGGTTGAGCTCCGCGGCGGCTGCCAGTCCCGCGGGCCCGGCTCCGATCACGGCGACCGATTTGCCGCTCCGGCGATCGGGCGGCTCGGCGAGCACCCAGCCCTCGGCAAATGCACGCTCGATGATCGCAAGCTCGATCTGCTCGATCGTCACCGGGTCGTCGTTGATCGCCAGCACGCACGCGGACTCGCAGGGCGCCGGGCAGATCAGGCCGGTGAACTCGGGGAAGTTGTTGGTCGCGTGCAGCTGGTCGATCGCCTCGCGCCACTTGTCGCGGTACACGAGATCGTTCCAGTCCGGGATCAAGTTGCCCAGCGGGCACCCCTCGTGGCAGAACGGCACTCCGCAATCCATGCAGCGGGCCCCCTGGCGGCGCAACTCCTGGTCGGGCTGCAGCGAGAAGTACTGCTCGTAATCGTGCACCCGCTGGTCCGGGTTGCGCTTGTCGAACCCGACCCGGTGGATTTTCAGGAATGCGCCCAGCTCTCCCATGGGGTCCGTGAGGCTAGCAACGGGCGCGAACCGCACAAAGCGCCGACGTCGGCCCGTGTGCCGCCGCATGCAGGGATTTCCCGCACCAGTCCCCACGAATGGATGCGAATCCTTAGAGTGCCCGCCGTGATCAAGCCGGTACGGCGCACGCTGGGGATCGGACTGACCGTGATCGCGACGCTCGGCGCTTGCGCAACGGTCGCCGCGGCCCAGCCGAGCGCCGCCCCGAGCGTGTCGCTTCACGCGGCGCCCGCGCAACTGCTCGGGATCGGTCCCGTAGCCCTCTTAGGAACCGCGGTGGGCGTGGTTCCTGGCAGCACCGTGACGCTTTATCGCAGCGCGTACCCGTACTCGCAGGCGACGCTTCTGCGGAGCACCACCACGAGTGCCGACGGGTCGTTCGCGTTCACGGTGTATCCGGACCGCAACACCCGCTACAGCGTCCAGCTCGTCGGCGGCACCGCCAGCCCGACGGTTCAGGTCGGGGTGGTCGGCGTCGCGGTGACCAAGGTGCGGGCACAGACGCCCGGTAAGGCAAGGGTGACAATCGTGGTGTTCCATCCGCGTGACCTGCGCTGGAGCGGCGCGCACGTCAGCTGGTGGTTCGCCACCGGGCGCCACGGCCGGTTCGTGCCCGCGCCGAGCACCCGCACGGTCAGGCTCAGCCCGTACGCCGCGGTGCTGTGGACGACGATCGCGCTGCCGGCGGGACCATTCCGCTTCCGGGCGTGCTTCCACGCGCCGGGCGATCGGGCGCTGCTCGATCTGCGTAGGCCCCCGGGTTGCACTGGGCGCGGTTACCAGGGCGGCGGGTCGCTGCCGGTTGGCTTCCCGGGGCCCGCTGCAATCGCCCGCGCCGAGGCCTATCTAAGCGGACGGATCGGGCGCACCGCGTTGGCCGTGGTCGACAGCGAGGGCCGCCTGTCCGGCGTGCACGAGCACTGGACGTTTATCACCGGCAGCGTCGTCAAGGCGATGCTGCTGGTCGCCTACCTGCGGCGGCTGGACGCGATGGGACAGCACACCGTCGATGCCTTCAGCAACTCGTTCCTGTACCCGATGATCAACGTGTCCGACAACTCGGCGGCGACGCAGACCTGGTCGATCGTCGGCGACGCGGGGCTCTACTCGGTCGCCGGAGCAGCGGGGATGACCGAGTTCTCGATCTCCGGGATCTGGGCCAACGCCCAGATCAGCGCGGCCGATCAGGCGAAGTTCTTCTTCGAGATGGACTCGCTGATCCCGCACGAGTTCGTCGGCTACGCCCGCTTCCTGCTGTCTACGATCGCCGGCTACGAGAGCTGGGGCATCCCGGCGGTGGCGAGGCCACTCGGCTATCAGGTGTTCTTCAAGGGCGGCTGGCGCGGGACCGGCCTCGGTCAGCTGGTGCACCAGATCGGGCGGCTGGAGGGACATCGTCACACCTTCTCGCTCGCCGTCATGACCGACGGCGACCCGTCTATGGGGTACGGCATCGACACGATTCAGGGAGTCACCGGTGCCCTGCTGGGCTGAGCTCGGGTCCGCAATCACTTGACCCGACGCCTCGCGATCTGGGCGGTCGCGGCCGGCTTGCTCGTGCAAGCAGTCCCCGGTGCGGCCGCGCACGCGCTTGCACCGAGCGCCGCCGCCGCTCCATCCATCTCGCTGCATGCTTCGCCCGCGGCGCCGGTCGGCGGTCGGCCAGTGACGCTGTCCGGCGTGGTCACCGGGGCGCCGGCCGGCTCTGGCGTTCAGCTGTTCGCCAGTCCCTATCCCTACCAGCTGCTCCGGCTGGCCCGTGCGACGACGACCGCCGCGGACGGCACGTTCTCGTTCACCGTGTATCCCGATCGCGACACGCGCTACCAGGCGCTGCTGGTGGGGACCTCCGCCAGCACGACGATCCAGCTTGCCGTCACGGGGCTGACCGTCACCAAGGTGCTGGCGCTGCCGCTGGGTCAGGCGGAAGTCACGATCGTTGTGTTTCACCCGCGCGACCTGCGTTGGGCAGATGCGCGCGTCAGCTGGTCGTTCGCGACCGGGCGTCGGGGTCCGTTCATGCCCGCGCCCCAAACCAGGACGATGCAGCTGAGCCCCTACGTGGTCGTGCTGCGCAAGCGGATCGACCTGCCGGCCGGCCCGTTCCGGTTCCGGGCGTGTTTCCGCGCCCCCGGCG
>JAFAZB010000365.1 GCA_019240015.1 Solirubrobacterales bacterium | reverse complement strand
TGGTGCGGGCATGCTGACCGAGCCGCCGCCGGGCCCTAGGCGCAGGCGGACGAGCCCGTGGCGGTGGGGGGTGCTGGTGGCGTTGCTGATCGCCGGCGTGGGCGTGGCGGCTTACCTGATCTCGCGTCCCACCAAGAAGCCGGTGCCGGTCGTGATCGGGCAGACGCTGAACGTCGCTCGGACTCAGCTCCAAAACGCGGGCTTCGCGGTCAGCGTGCTCAACGTCTCGAGCAACGAGCCGGTGGGCCAGGTGATCGGCGAAGCTCCACCGGGGGGCGCAAAGGCCGACGAGGGAGCCACGATCACCCTGACCGTCTCACAGGGGCCGGGCAACGCGACCGTGCCCTCGGTCGCGGGGTTGCCGCTGGCGCAGGCCAAGCAGGCGATCACCCGAGCCGGGCTGAAGCCGGGTCGGGTGGTGGACGAGAACAGCGACACGTTCCCCTCCGGACAGGTGGTCGACACCGAGCCCGCGGCTGGGCAGACCCCGACCCTCGGGACGGCGGTGACGCTGTTCGTGTCCTCGGGCAAGGCCAAGGTGACCGTGCCCGACGTCCGCGGAGAGTCACAGGGGACCGCGACCTCGACGCTGAGCGCCGCCGGGTTCAAGGTCACCACGAGCAACCAGGGCTCGAGCACGGTCAACTCCGGAGATGTGATCTCACAGACCCCGGCGGGCGGCTCCTCGGCGCTGCCCGGGGCGACGGTCAACCTGGTGATCGCCACTACCCCGACGGTGTCGGTGCCAAGCGTGCAAGGGCAGACGCTCGCCGCCGCCACTGGCACGCTGACCGCCGCCGGGTTCTCGGTCTCGAACACCACCCGCAATGTCAGTAACCGCAGCCAGGACGGGCTGGTGCTCTCGCAGTCTCCCGCCGGCGGGAGCAACGCCAAGAAGGGCAGCAAGGTGAGCCTGGTGATCGGACATTTCACCGGTCATACGCCGACCACCACCACTCCCACCACGCCGCGCACCAACACCACATCGACCACGACATGAGCTCACTCAGCGTGGCGGTGCTCGGCGGCGGGCGCTCGTCCGAGCACGAGGTCTCGCTGGCATCCGCGGCGTCGGTGTGCTCGGGGCTGCGGGCGGCGGGCCACGAGGTCGCGATGATCGAGATCGGCCGCGACGGGCGCTGGCGGTCAGATGGTCGGCCGATGGCGCTCGAGCCCGGCGCGGGCCTCCCAGGTCACGACGTGGTGTTCCCGGCGCTGCACGGCCCGTTCGGCGAGGACGGAACCGTCCAGGGGCTGCTCGAGTGCCTAGACGTCGCCTACGTCGGCGCCGGCGTCCTCGCCTCGGCGCTGTGCATGGACAAGGTGGTCTTCAAGCAGCTGATGGAGCGCGAGCGGCTTCCGCAGGTCGCGTTCGAGGCGCTGCGCGTGGAGCGCTACCGGTCCGATCCGGAGCGCTCGCTGCAGTCGCTGGGTGTGCTCGGGCTGCCAGTGTTCGTCAAGCCGGCGCGGCTGGGATCCTCGGTGGGGATCGTCCGCGCGAGCAGCCCAGGAGAGCTGCCCGCCGCGCTCGAGCAGGCGTTCGAGCACGACCCGCTCGCGATCGTCGAGGCCGCCGCCAGCGGGCTCGAGGTCGAGTGCTCGGTGATCGGCAACGGCGAGCCGCTCGCGTCGCAGCCGGGAGAGATCGAGCTCGCCCACGGCGACCAGGGGTGGTACGACTACGACGCCAAGTACTCGCCGGGCGGGATGCGACTGATCGTCCCCGCCCGCATCCCGGGCCACGTCCGCGAGCGGGTCAGGGAGCTTGCGGTGCGGACCTTCCTGACGACCGGCTGCTGTGGACTGGCGCGCGTGGATTTCTTCGTCGACGGCGAGACAGTGCTGGTCAACGAGCTCAACACGATGCCGGGATTCACCGAGACGAGCGTGTTCGGGTCGCTGTTCGAGGCCAGCGGGATTCCCTACCCCGAGCTACTGGACCGCCTGGTGCGCCTGGCGCTGGAACGCCACCAGACCGAACGGCGCTACCGGTACTGACCCGCTGGCGCCGTGGAGCGCGCTACTTGTACAGCGCGATCTCGTTGATCGCCACCTGGTCGTGGTGGCCGAGATTCGTGATCCAGACCAGGTAGTAGCGGTAGCGGACCCCGTCGGTGAGCGTGATCGACTGGGTTGAGGCGACGTACGGTGCGCTGCCCAGCGGCACCCACCCTCCCGGTCCCGGATCCCACACGTCGGGGTTGGGCGGAGCTCCTCGCCCGTAGATCTCGACCGAGAAGCCTGGCGTCGCGGTGTCGAGCACGAGCTCTCGCGCGGCGACACCGGGTGTCGCGTCGACGTAGATCCCCACCCCTGCCTTCTGGAGCCCGTTGTAGTAGCGCTCGGTCGTCCAAGCGGTGTTGCGGTTGCGATCGATCGCGAGCCCGGTCTCGCCGGGGTGCTGGGTCTTGGCGGATCCAGGGGGCGCGAGCGGGTTGTAGTCGTGGGCGCAGGACTGGCACAGATCGACCTCGGCGGGCGCCGCCGGCGGCGGCGACTGCGCCAGCTTGCCGGTTCCGTGATGGGTTCGTTGCGCCAGCCATATCCCCCCTGCCACCAGTGCCGCCAACACCAGCGCGACCGCCGCAATCGCGACCGCCGGGTGGCGCACCCTGAACGGCACCCGGCGCTGCTTGCGGGAGGGCCGCGTCCGCAGCACCGAGGTGACCTCGCCGCGGGCGCTGCTTGCCCTGGCCGTCTCGATCGCGAGCACGTCCTCGAGGTCGGCGATCAGCTCCGCATCGTTGGCGTAGCGGTCGTCCTGGCGCTTGG
>JAFAZB010000168.1 GCA_019240015.1 Solirubrobacterales bacterium | reverse complement strand
AGCTCGAGGACGTTGTCGAAGATGGCCGAGTCAGAGCCGCCCTCGCGCACGACCGGGATGACCTTGCGCATGTCCTCGCCGAACAGCTCGGAGGCGAGCTGGGACTCGCGCGCGCGCATCCAGTTGACGTTGCCGCGCAGCGTGTTGACCTCGCCGTTGTGGGCGATCATCCGGTAGGGGTGGGCCAGCTCCCAGCTGGGGAAGGTGTTGGTCGAGAAGCGCGAGTGGACCAGGGCCAGCCTGGAGGCCATACGCGGGTCGCGCAGGTCGGTGAAGTAGCGGGGCAGCTGCGGCGCGGTGAGCATTCCCTTGTAGACCATCGTGCGGCTCGAGAGGCTGGGCAGCGCCAGGTCGGGTCCGGCCTCACGCTCGATCACGCGCCTGATCACGTATAGCTTGCGCTCGAACTCCTCCTGGCTATCGAGCTCCTCGGCGGCCTCGATGATCACTTGCCGGATCAGCGGCGCCGACATGCGGGCGGTCTCGCCGACGTGCGATTCGTCGACCGGCACGTCGCGCCACCACACCGCGCGTTGGCCCTCGGCCTCGATCGTCTCCTCGATCAGCTGCTCTAGCACCATCCTGCGCTCGGGGTCCGTGGGCAGGTAGCACACGCCGACGCCGTAGCGGCCGGCCGGCGGCAGCTCGACGCCCGCCACCGCACGAATGAACGCGTCGGGAACCTGAAGCAGGATCCCGGCGCCGTCACCGGTGTTGGGGTCGGCCCCTTCGGCGCCGCGATGCTCGAGATTCTCGACCGCATCGAGCGCCTTCTCCACCACGGCATGGCTGGCCTCGCCCCACAGCTTCGCGACCAGCGCGATGCCGCACGCGTCGTGTTCGTATGAGGGGTCGTAGAGGCCAATGGCCCCAGGTGGAGCGGTACGGTACATAGGTGGAGTGCCCTGGATGGGGGGACACAGGCACAGCGGACGAGGCTCGCAAAGCGTACCAGCGGCAGGTGCGCTTTCAATGAATCTTCCTGCACTGGGAGCGCTTGCGGCGGCGCTCGCGATCTGCACCGCGGGCTGCGGATCCGGCAGCTCGTCGTCCCGCTCCGCCAGCAGCACCGCCACCGCGTCGATCAGCTCCACGATCCAGGGCATCCCGGGCACCAGCACTGCCGCCGGCGCGACGCGCAAAGCGGGCAAGCCGGGCGGCCCCGCAGGCTCCGGCCCAGCGACGCCCCCAGCCGGAACTGCCCGGACGGGCGGGGTCCCGATCGGGGCTCCGCCGGCGAGCGCCGGCAAGACCGACCGGACCAAGGCGCGGCTGCGCTCGGTCGGCGGCGGGAGGTAGCGACCGCCGCCGGGTGCCCCACGACCGCCGCCCGGAAGCGCCGGCCCGCCAGGCGCCCGCGGCTAGCCCTTGGCTTTGGCCCGCGCCCGGGAGCCGGACTTGCGCCCGGAGGCGCCGTCCTTGCTGCTCGTGGAGGCTGCGCGCCTACGGGGCTTCGGAGGCGCCGGCTCCTCTTCTTTGCCGACCGCGGCCAGGCTGGCCTCCAGCGCCGCCATCAGATCGGGGGCCGGAGAAGGCTCCTCGGCCTGCGGCGGCACCGCGATCTCCTCGCCCGCGGCCTTGCGCTCGATCAGCTCGAGCACGCGCTCGCGGTACTCGTCGCGGTACTTGGTCGGATCGAATGCGCCCGACAGCGAATCGATCAGCTGCTGGGCCATCGTCAGCTCGCGCTTGGTTGCCTCCGCCTCGCCGACCGCCTCGAGCTCGTCGAGCCGATCGGGGGCCAGCACCTCATCACCGAACAGCATCGTCGTCAGCGTCATCACATCGCCGGTCGGGCGCAGCGCGCAGAGCTGCTGCTTGGTGCGCAGCACCACTCGGCCGATGCCCACCTTGCCGGCCTCGCGCATCGCCTCGAGCAGCAGCCGGTAGGCCTTGGCGCCGCCGGCGGTGGGGGCCAGGTAGTAGGAGTGGTCGTAGTAGATCGGATCGATCTCGCTCAAGTCGACGAACTCCTCGATGTCGATCGTTTTGGTCACCTTGGGATCGAGCGCCTCGAGCTCGTCGGGATCGATCATCACGTAGCGGTCCGGGCTCAGCTCGTAGCCCTTGACGATGTCCTCGTAGGCGACCTCGTCGCCCGTCGAGGGATCGACGCGCTTCTGGCGGATGCGAGCGCCGGTCTTGCTCGACAGTTGATGGAAGCGAACGGACTTGGGAGAGGTGGCGCTGTACAGCTTGATCGGCACGTTGACCAGTCCGAAGCTGATCGCGCCGCTCCAGATTGCGCGGGGCATACGAGCTTTGTATAGCGAACAGGCGGCATTGATCAAGCGCTGAGCGCACTCTTGCTTGGATCTCACATGCGGCGCCCAGCCAACGTTTCATCACCGGTGCACTTACCGCCCTTCCAGCAACTGCTCGACGAACACGCTCGCGACGTGCACCGGTTCCTGACCGCCACGGTCGGGCCGGTCGAGGCGGATGACTGCTACCAAGAGACCTGGATCGCCGCGCTGCGCGCGTACCCGCGGCTGCGCGACGCTTCCAACCTGCGCAGCTGGATCATCACCGTAGCGCACCGGAAGGCGATCGACCACCTGCGCGCCCGCGCGCGGCAGGCGACGCCGGTCGAGCACCTGCCCGACCGGCCCGCGTCCCCCGCGCAGGAGCCAGAGCACGCGGCCCATATCCAGGACGGTCTCTGGGATCGAGTCCGCGAGCTGCCCCCCAAGCAACGAACCGCGCTCGCGCTTCGGTTCGTGCTCGACGCCGGCTACGAGGAGATCTCGGCGGCGATGGGCACGAGCGAGGACGCGGCGCGCCGGAACGTGCACGAAGCATTGAAGCGACTGCGAACGGAGTACCAACATGACTGACGCCGGCCACCTCGAGCGCGAGCTCGCCGACCCCATCCCAGACCTGCCCCTGCCCGACCTCAGCGCGGCGGCGAGCGCCGCCGGACTGCTCGACATCGCCTACGCGAAGCTCGACTCGCCGCTCGGCGCGCTGCTGCTGGCCCGTACTGCCCGTGGTCTGCTGCGGGTCGCCTACCTCGACAGCAGCGACGAGGACGAGGTGCTGGCGCGGCTGGCGGCGCGCGTCTCGCCGCGGATCCTCGCCGCGCCCCGCGACCTCGACCAGCCCCGCCGAGAGCTCGAGGAGTACTTCGCCGGCCGGCGCAGCAGCTTCGAGCTGCCGATCGACTGGCGGCTGACCCGAGGGTTCTCGCGCCGCGTGCTGGAGGCGACCGCGCTGATTCCCTATGGCTCGGTCTCGACCTACCGCAACGTGGCCGGTGAAGCCGGCAGCCCGCGCGCCTCGCGCGCCGCAGGCAACGCGCTCGGCTCCAATCCGATGCCAATCGTGGTGCCCTGCCACCGGGTCCTCCACACCGGTGGCGGCCTGGGCGGCTACACCGGCGGACTGGAGCGAAAGCGGCTGCTGCTGGCGATCGAAAGCGGGCAGCAGACGCTCGCGTAACCGGCTCGGCTAAGCCGGCGGCGCGAGCACCGCCGCCGGTCGCGTGGCGCGACGGACCCCGATCGCACCACGGCGCGAGCGCCGCCGCCGGTCGCGTGGCGCGACGGAACCCGATCGCACCGAATCGCACACACCCCCGACGGTTTTCAGGGGTGGGTCCGCCAGCGACCGCTTCGCCGCAGTTAGGTGCCACACCCCC
>JAFAZB010000352.1 GCA_019240015.1 Solirubrobacterales bacterium | reverse complement strand
TCGGTGCCCTCGACGTGCTCGATGACCACGCCCAGGCACTTTGGATCGACCATCTCGTCGCCGCAGTCGCCGGCGGGTCAGCCGTCAGCTGGGGAAGTCGCCGGTCGGGGTGCTGCTTGCACCCGCCACAGCAGCTGCGCGATCCCTGCCGCGGCCTGCGGACCGCGTGGTTGCCACAGCCCCGACGGTAGCGCCGGGATCCGGCATCTCCGGGCGGGGCGCGCCGCTGCCGGCGCCCGGCGGCGCTAGCCCGAGTTTCCGGGGTAACTCGATCTTGGGTTGTGTTTCGCCTGCTCAGTGCCTGTTTCGATCTTGTCGGAGCCTATGACCTAAGAGCGGGGTGCCCAGCGGCCCAGGTCGAAGATCGCGGCGAGTTGGTCCTGGGTGGCGGTGGTCTCGGTGAGCATGCGGCGGGCTTTGGGGCGTCCGCCGGTGGAGGGGTAGATCAGCACGGTCTCTTCGATGCCGGCCAGGGTGTCGAGCAGCTCGCGCACCGAGAGGTCGAGCCCGTGTGCGGCGGCGAGGCGGCGCATGAGGTGGGCGAGCTGGAGGGCGAGCACGCAGGTGAAGGTGTGCACGCGGATGTTGTGCTCGGTCCAGTGGTGCATCGGGGAGAACGAGACCACGTGGGGGTCTTTGAGTTGGCGGAAGCTGAACTCGGCCTCGGACTGGGAGCGGTAGCCGGCCACGACCTCGACGATCGACCAGTGCTCGCGGTTGGTGATCAGGACGCGTTTGCCGAAGACCTCGTCCTCGAGCGCGTCGCGCGCGGGTTGGTCGACCTGCCAGGACAGCCGCAGCTCGGCCGGGGTCTGGCCGGCCAGCTGCCAGCCGATCACCCGGCGCACCCAGGGATCGCGGGTGATCTGGGCGACCTCGGCCTCGACCCGGTCGCGGGGGCGGCGGGTGTGCCCGCGGGCCAGGGTCTCGGCCAGCTCGCCGAGCGTGCGCTCCGCGGTGGCCAGGGTCTGGGCGAAGCCCCGGGTCTGGGCGGTGTGCAGACTCGCCGAGTGGGTCAGCAGCACCCGGCGCTCGGTGCCGTAGAGCTCGCGGCGGGCCTCGAACGCGGTCACGCCGGGGAAGCGGTCGGGGTCGACGAGCTGGCGCTCGCGCGCGGGGTGGGCCAGTAGGTCCGGGCAATCCGAGGGCGGCACCGAGCCCACGAACCCGAGCCCGGCGGTGTCCAGGTGCGCGAAGTTGGACCGCGAGTTCTGCCCGGCGTCGAACACCACGGTGATCTCCGGAGTGCCCTCGCTGGTGGCCGTCTGGCTGGTGGCCGTCTCGCTGGTGGCCGTCTGGCTGGTGGTCTGGGCGGCGGCGCGATGGCGGGCGGTGAGCAGGTCGATGACCTGGGCGAACTGGGTGACGTCGGGCCGGTTGCCGGGGTAGGCGTGGGCCACCAGCGGCACCCCGCCGTCGCGGGTGACCACCAACCCCAGCCCGACCAGGCGCAGGTCGGCGCGCTTCTGCTTGGCCCGCCCCCGCTGGGCGATCGGGGCCTTGTCGTTGGTGGAGTCGATGTAGGTGGCGAAGTTGGTCATGTCCAGCGCCAGCGCGGAGACATCCAGCGAGAAGACCTCGATGATGGCCACGGCGATGCGGTGTTCGATCTCGGCGAGCGCCTCGAGGCTGACGGCGTGCATGGCGTCCCAGAACCGGCGGTGATCCAGCGCCGCGGCGGGCACCTTGACGAACCGGTCCGCGGCGGTGGTGCGCCACCAGTCGGCGAAGCCGCGCTTGGAGCACGGGTCGACCAGCCGGTTGAGCGCTGCCAGGCCCAGGTAGGTGCCCACCGACGCGGCGGCGTCGCCGCGGCGGGCCCCGACGACGTCGTCGATGATCGCGACCACGTCGAGGCGGGCGAGCATGCTCCAGGCCGCGGCGATCGCCCCGAACTCCAGATGCCGGGTGCGTGCCGGGCGGGTGGCCTGCTCGCGGGCCACGAGCAGGGCCTCGATGTCCGCGGCGGTGCCCAGGTAGCGCTCGGAGACCATCTTCGGTTTGCCCTCGACCCAGGCCATCTCCCGCAGGTACCAGTACGGCTTGCCGTTGATGACCTTCTTGTACAGGCTCGCCACCGTTTAGGTCATAGGCCATTACAAGATCTACATCTAGGTGACACGCCGAGGATCACCTGCTCAGCGCACACACCGCTCGACCGGCACTCAGCCAAGATCGAGTTATCCCGGAAACTCGGGCTAGAGGATCGGGGCGGGGTCGTAGGCCGCCGCCTCCGGGCGCGCCCGCGCGATCTCGGCCACCCGACGCGCGACCTCCGCGACCTGGGCGCCGGCGGCGCCGACGAAGGCCGAGGGGTCGGCGACGGCGGCTGCCAGGTCGCCCTGACCGACCCCGAGCCGGGAGTCGGCCGCGAGCCGGGCCAGGAGGTCGTTCCCCTCGATGCCCTTCTCCCGCATGTCCAGGGCCACCGCGCGGGCGTGCTCGGCGACGATCTCGTGGGCGGTCTCGCGACCCACCCCTGCGCGGACGGCGGCCATGAGGACGGCCGTCGTCGCGAGGAAGGGCAGGTAGCGGTCGAGCTC
>JAFAZB010000451.1 GCA_019240015.1 Solirubrobacterales bacterium | reverse complement strand
CGAGCGCTTCCTCTCGCAGCCATTCCACGTCGCCGAGCAGTTCACCGGCACCCCGGGCGTATACGTCAAGACCGAGGACTCGATCCGCGGCTTCAAGGAGATCCTCGAGGGCAAGCACGACGACCTTCCGGAGCGCGCATTCTTCATGAAGGGGACGATCGACCAAGTGGTCAAGGACGCCCGCGGCGAGGAGGACGACGAGGATGAGTCCAAGGAGCGCGAGGACGAGGACGAGTCAAAGGACGAGGAGTCCAGCGACGAGCGTGAGCACGAATCGGACGACGACGACGACGAGCACTCCGACGACGATGACGAGCGCTCGGACGAGGAGTAGCGAGCGGCGATGGCGCACGAGAAGTTCCCGGTCGAGGTCCTGACACCCGAGGGCGAGGTGTTCAACGACGAGGTCGAGATGGTCTCGACCAAGACCGCCACGGGCTCGATCGGCGTGCTCGCCAACCACGCCCCGCTGCTGGCGATGCTCGATCCCACCGAGCTGCGGCTGTACAAGAGCGAGTCCGAGGTGGTCTCCTTCGCGCAGGCGGAGGGGTACATGCAGGTCGGCCAGAACCGAGCGCTGCTGCTGGTGGAGGAGGCGCATCCGCCCGACCAGCTCGACGTCTCGGAGCTCCGCGATCGACTGGGGGTCGCCGAGCGCGAGCTCGAGTCGGCCGAGGACGACTCAGAGAAGCAACGAGTCGCCCAGCGCGACAAGCGCAGGCTCGAGGCGTTCATCGAGCTCGCCGAAGGAAGCTAGATCCGCGGTCCAGGCTTAGCCCCGCGTCAGCGGTCCTACCTAAGCTTTCCTGATCAATGGTTGACGAACGAGTCCTTGCCGAGCGACTGATCTCGTATGACACCTCGCGGCTGGAGGATCTGGTGGCGGCCGCAGGATTCGTAAAGGGGTGGCTCGAATCTCGGGACATCGAGGTGATCCACCACGATCACAACGGGCTGCCGGTGCTGGTGGCGGAGGTGGGACCCACCTCGCCGAGGGTGCCGTGCGTGGTCTTTCACGGTCACCTCGACGTGGTTCCGGGGCGGGCCGAGCAGTTCGCGCCGCGGATCGAAGGCGACCGGCTGATCGGTCGTGGCGCCTACGACATGAAGGGCGGCCTCGCCGCGATGATGTGTGCGCTCAAGGATCTGGAGCGCCAGGATCAGGTGCTGGTGCGGCTGGTATGCGTGCCCGATGAGGAGTCAGAGGAGCTCGACGAGCGCGCCACCGACGCGTTCGTCAAGCGCGGTCTGGGTGGCGGGTTCGCGATCACGGGCGAGCCGACCGACCTGCACATCGGGATCCAGGCCAAGGGCGTGCTGGCGATGTGGATCGAGGTGCACGGTCGCGCCGCGCACAGCTCGACTCCCTGGCTCGGCGACAACGCCGTGCTGAAGGCGATCGACGCGTTCCGGGCGATCGAGACGCTGCCCTTCAGCCGGGAGTCCTCGGAGCTGTTCGACCGGCCCTCGATCAACCTCGGTCGAATCGAGGGCGGCGACGCGGTCAACAAGGTGCCCGACCAGTGCACGATGGCCGTTGACGTGCGCTACCTACCGGGACAGGATCCGGGCGAGATCCTTGAGCAGGTGCGGGCAATCCCCGGGCTCACCGTCGAACGCGTATTCGTCCATCCGCCGGTGACTGTCGATCGCGGCGACCCGCACGTGCGCGCCCTGCGCGACGCGGTGTCGCGCACGGTTCCCGACATGGAGGCGCTGAGCGTCGGGCGCGATGGGGCTTCCGACGCGGCCGCGTTCCTGAAGGCCGGGATCCCGGTGGTCGAATTCGGGCCCGCCGGGGCCGGCCACCATGGACCGGAGGAGTGGGTCTCGCTGTCATCGCTGGCTCGCTACCGCCGGGCGCTAGGCGACTTCGTGCGGGTGCTGCCGATCTGGCTCGAGCAACGCGAGCCCGGCACCGGCGGGCTGCGTGCGATCGAGGGGGGCCTTGCGTGAGCCTGATCCCCAACTCGCGCCGCGGCGCGCTGGGCCGCTTCGCGCTCGGCGGCGCAATCGTGATCCTGTTCACGGCCGCCACCACGGCGGTGGCCGGGCTGCTCCAGTTCAAGCAGTTCGCGACCGACATCTCAGCGACGCCGGCGCTCAAGCAGGCGCGGGTCACGATTCCCAATCCCGGCGAGCCCCAGACGATCT
>JAFAZB010000267.1 GCA_019240015.1 Solirubrobacterales bacterium | reverse complement strand
TTCGACCTGCGCGCGTGCGAGTACTTCGTCGGCACCTCCGCCGGCTCGATCGTCGCGGCTCACCTGGTGGCCGGCAACCCGCCGCGCAGACCGTCCTCGATCGACGCGGAGCTCGAGCTCGACGGGGAGCAGCCGATCGCGGAGCTCGAGGGCGCGGCGCTGCGCGCGGTCCGCCGGGCCGGCTCGCTGGCGCTGTCGGCGGCGGGGACGTTCGCGCCGCTCGCGCTGGGGCTGGCGGCGCCCGGAGGGGCGCTGGTGCGGGCGGCGGTGCTCCGCCGGCTGCCAACCCCTCGGGACACGCTCGCGGACCTGCGGCGCCACCTCGAGCGCTCGGGCGCCCGCTTCGACGGACGGCTCCGGGTGGCGACGGTGGAGCGACGCTCGGGCCGGCGGGTGGTGTTTGGCAGCCCGGGCGCGCCGAAAGCCAGCGTCGCCGAGGCGGTCGAGGCCTCCTGCACGGTCCCGTGGCTGTTCGCGCCGGTGGAGATCGGCGGCCGCGAGTACGTGGACGGCGGCGTGTGGAGCGCGACCAACCTCGACGCGGCCCCCGCCGGACGCGATACCTGCGTGCTGTGCCTGAACCCCACCGCGAGCATCGTCGGTTCCCACACGCTGATCGCGGTGGCGCGCAACGTCGCCCGCTCGGCGGTGTCGGTCGAGGCGTTGGCGCTCCGCCGCCGCGGCGCGAGCGTGCGCACGGTCGCGCCAAACCGCGAGTGCGCGGCGACGATGGGGTCGAACTTCATGGCCCGCGAGCCGCGCAGCAGAGTGCTCGCGGCCGGCTACCGGCAGGGGCTGCTGATCGCTACGACGCCGTGACCGGCTGCGCCACGGGGGCCTCGCGCTCGGCGTCCCCGGGCGCCGGGAGGCCCAGCTCGCGGTGGCGTACCGCGCTCGAGAGCGCCCGTACGTAGGCGCGCCCTGCCGCTTCCAGGATGTCGGTCGAGACCCCCTGGCCGGCGCCGATCACCGGCTCGCCGGACGCGCCGCCGGCGAGCTCGAGCACCACCGAGGTCTCCCCGAGCGCGTCCTGGCCGCCGGTGACCGCGTCGACGCGGAACTCGCGCAGCCGGACTTCGGTGCCGGTGGCGGCGTTGATCGCGCGGAAGATCGCGTCGACCGGGCCGTCGCCCGTGAACGAGCCGGTCAGCTCCTCGCCATCGGGCGCCCGCACGCCGACGGTCGCGTGCGGCGGGCGGCGCGAGGAGGCCTCGACGTCGAACCACTCGAGCTGGTAGCCGGCCAGCTCCTCGCGCAGCTCGTCGGTCACGAGCGCCTCCAGGTCCATCGCCGTGACGTGCTTCTTCTTGTCCGCGATGTCCTTGAAGCGCTTGAACGCGGTGCTGAGGCTCTGGCCGGTGAGCTCGAAGCCCAGCTCCGAGAGCGCCTGCTGGAGCGCGTGGCGGCCCGAGTGCTTGCCGAGCACGATCGAGTTCGCCTCGAGCCCCACCGTGGTCGCGTCCATGATCTCGTAGGTGGTGCGCTCCTTGAGCACGCCGTCCTGATGGATCCCGGACTCGTGCGCGAACGCGTTGCGGCCCACGATCGCCTTGTTGGGCTGCACGGGATAGCCGGTCAGGCGGGACACCAGCCGCGAGCTGCGGGCGATCTCCCTGGTGTTGGCGGCGGTGTGGAGCCCGATCTCGGCCTGACGCGTGTGCAGCAGCATCACCAGCTCCTCGAGCGAGGCGTTGCCGGCGCGCTCGCCGATTCCGTTGACCGCGCACTCGACCTGACGGGCGCCGGCGCGCAGGCCGGCGAGCGAGTTCGCCACCGCCAGGCCGAGATCGTCGTGGCAGTGGACCGAGAGCACGATCTCGCGCAGCTGGGGGACCAGCTCGTACAGCCCGCGCAGGTAGGCCTCGAACTCGTGCGGCATCGTGTAGCCGACCGTGTCGGGGATGTTGATCGTGGTGGCGCCCTCGTCGATCGCGATCTGGCACACCTCGGCGGTGAACTCGAGCTCGGCGCGGGTGGCGTCCATCGGCGAGAACTCGACGTCGTCGAGGTACTGCTTGGCGTGCGCGACCGCCGCCCGGGCCTGGCCCTTGACGTCCTCGCGGGTGGTCTGGAGCTGGTGGCGGATGTGGATGTCCGAGGTGGAGATGAACACGTGGATCCGGGGCCGCGGGGCGTCCCTGACCGCGTTGTAGGCGGCATCGATATCGGCCACGTGGGTGCGGGCCAGCGCAGCGATCACCGGCGGGCCCGGGTCGTGCACCCGCCGGGCGATCTCCTGCACGGCCTCGAAGTCGCCCGGCGAGGTGATCGGGAAGCCCGCCTCGATCACGTCGACGCCGAGCCGCGCCAGCTGCTGGGCGATCTCCAGCTTCTCCTGGGTGTTGAGCGAGATCCCCGGCGACTGCTCGCCGTCGCGCAGGGTGGTGTCGAAGATCAGTACTCGATCTGGGTCTGTCCGGTTATCCATGCCACTCCTTCGAATCTCGAACCTTGACTGCTTCTCGTGCTGGTCTCGCGGCTACGTGCGGCCGCCGGCGCGCTATTCCCCCCGAAGGGGGAGGAGAAGAAGTCGCAGGTCGAGGCTGAGCGCCATGCCGGAGGAAGCCTAGCAACGCCACCCGGGCGCCGCAGGAATGGCGGCTTACGGGGTCAGCGTCACGGTCCGCCCGGCGACGAACCCTTCGCCCGCCACGATCTCCTCGATCACCTCGCGTGGCACCGCGGCGTCGGTCGTGATCGCCATCGCCGCCAGGCGGCCGTCCTTGCTCTTGCGCTCGTCGGCTTCGCGGCCGACCGCGGCGGAGACGATGTTGACCCCGTGCTGGCCGAAGATCGTGCCCACGCGGCCGATCATGCCGGGGACGTCGCGGTAGCGAAACAGCGTCAGGTGCTGCTCGAGCTGGACGTCGAAGCGCTGGCTCCACGCCTCCAGCAGGTGGGGCCGGTTGCGACGCCCGATCAGCGTTCCTACCACCCGCACGCTCTCCTCGCCCGTGGTCACCGTGACCCGGATCAGATCGGTGTAGTCACGCGCACCGGTGTGCTTGGTCTCGACCACGTCGATTCCGCGCTGGTCCGCGATCGCGGGTGCGTTGACCTCGTTGACCTCCTCCTCGGTGTGCCCGCGCAGCACCCCGAGCAGCGTCTCGATCGCCAGCAGCCGGGTGTCCCGCTCGGCGATCCGCCCCAAGAACTCCGTCTGCACGCGGTCGACCGAGGAGCCCTGCGCGAGACAGATCGCGATCGCCCCCAGCGAGCGGCACAGCGGCACGAACGGCCCCAGCACCTCGGAGTCCTCGGCGGGGATCGCGGGCACGTTGACGGCGGTCGTGACGACGCCGCCCGCGAGCGCCGCCACGACCTGCTCCGCGGCCTGATAGCCGGCGCGGTCGGTGGCCTCGGCGGTCGAGGCGCCCAGGTGGGGGGTGACGATCACGTTGGGGTAGGCGAACAGCGGGTGCTCGGTGAGCGGCTCCGAGCGGAACACGTCGAGCGCCGCGCCGCCGACCCTGCCCGAGTCGAGCGCCGCCTTGAGGTCCTCATCGACCACCAGCGGCCCCCGCGCCACGTTCAGGATCCGTACCCCGTCCTTGCACTTGGCGAGCGCCTCGGCGTCGAGCCAGCCCTCGGTCTCCGGGGTGTTGGGGAGGTGGAGCGTGAGAAAGTCGGCGGCCGCGTAGACCTCGTCCGAGGAGCGGGCCCGCTCGACGCCCAGCTCGCGGTAGCGCTCGGCGCCCACGTATGGGTCATAAGCGACCACCCTCATCCCGAATCCGAGCGCGCGCTGGGCGACGAGCTGGCCGATCCGCCCGAAGCCGAGGATCCCGAGCGTCTTCTCGTACAGCTCGATCCCCGAGAAGCTCGAGCGCTCCCAGGCGCCGCTGGTCAGCGACGCGTGCGCCTGGGGGATGTTGCGGGCGAGCGCCAGCAGCAGCGCCATCGTGTGCTCGGCGGCGGTGATCACGTTCGACTGCGGCGCGTTGGCGACCACGATCCCGCGCTTGGTCGCGGCCACCACGTCGACGTTGTCGACCCCGACGCCCGCGCGGCCGATCGCCCGCAGCCGGGTAGCGCGCTCGAGCAGCTCGCCGTCGAGCTTGGTGGCAGAGCGGATCAGGATTCCCTCGTACTCCCCGATCCGGCTCGCGAGCTCGTCCGGCGACCAGCCCGCGCCGAGCTCGACCTCGAAATGCTCGCGCAGCAGTTCGATCCCCGAGTCGCCGATCTTCTCCGCGACCAGCACCCGCGGGCGGGGTCCCGGCGGCGCGGCGGCGCTCACGCGATCCGCTCCAGCACCCAGTCGATGCAGGCGGTCAGCGCCTGCACGTCGGCTGGGTCGGTCGCTGGGAACATCGCGACGCGCAGCTGGTTGCGGCCGAGCTTGCGGTACGGCTCGACGTCGACGATCCCGTTCGCCCGCAGCGTCAGCGCCAGCGCGCCGGCGTCGACCTGCTCGTCGAAGTCGATCGTGCCCACCACCAGCGAGCGCTTCGCCGGGTCTGACACGAACGGCGTCGCATGGGCGTGCCGCGAGGCCCACCCGTACAGGTGCGTGGAGGAGGCGGTCGTGCGCTTCACCATCGCGTCGAGCCCGCCCGCGGCGAGGATCCAGTCGAGCTGATCGGCCAGCAGCAACAGCGTCGCGATCGCCGGCGTGTTGTAGGTCTGATCCTTGATGGAGTTCTCGAGCGCGATCGCCAGCGAGAGGAAGTCCGGGATCCAGCGCTTCATCGTGGCGGTCTGCTCGATCCGCTGGAGCGCGGCGGGGCTGAGCAGCGCCAGCCAC
>JAFAZB010000264.1 GCA_019240015.1 Solirubrobacterales bacterium | reverse complement strand
GTTCGCCGCCGCCACCGCGGAGGCCGCCACCCTCGCAGCGCACTACGCGACCCGCGTGAGCGAGCTCCAGGATCGGTGGCGCGAGCGGTTGCGCGAGCACTCGAATCCGCGCACCGACGCAGCCGCCTGGAGCCTGATCAGCGTCCTACCGGCTCATCCCATCATCACGGTGCCGGTCGCCGTCGCGGCGACACAACGGACGAGGCCCGCTGTTGCGAACGCAATCGGCGAACTCGAGGGGGCGGGCATCCTTGTCCCCCTGACCGAATCGGCGCGCAACCGTGCCTGGGAGGCTGAAGGCCTCCTCGATCTCATTGTCGGTCTCGAGGCTGGAGTCTCGTAGGCTCGCCGTGACCATCGACCCCGCGGGTAGGACAGCTTCGAGCGTACGACACACTGCCATCAGATGACCATCGAGTCCGCAAGCTTTCCCCCTGACCTCTCCCAGTGGGACGGTAAGGACGGCGCCCCGTACTACTTCGAGGTTTTCGGGGAGACCACGCCACTCCTTGACCCCAGCTACGCCGAGGTGATTCCCGCCGGCGGGACACCCGACGCTGCAGCGCAAACCGCCAAGAGCGCCCCCGTCTATGAATACTGGTGGACGATCGGGCACCCGGGCCATCGCCCGGAGCACGGTGGCCTCCTCGAACGGATCGCCGGTCCTAACAACCTGTGGGAGCGGCTTCCCGATCCGGCGGCCCGGGTCTACCTCTTCTTCCCGATGGGGGGAGGGTGGAGGATTAAGGAGCTGGCAGCGACGATCAAATACATGACGCCCGTCGCGCACGAGGAGACGTTCATGGAGAAGGCTGCCCAGGGATGGCAGACCATCCAGCCGTTGGTCGATGGCGCGGGCAAGCTGGCCAGCATTGCCCAGCCCATCGCCGGGGCAGCCGCAGGACAGTCGGCGAAGCTGCTCGGTGCCATGGCCCAGCTGAAGATCTCCAGCGTCCCATCGGTTAAGGGTTTCGAATGGTCTGCGGGCAAGGTCGCCTTCGGCAACAAGGAGCACGGAGGCATCGCCCAGGGGGTGATGTGGACCCTGCCTCCATCTATCTTCCAAGAGCTCGGCGGTCGCCTCACCGGGAGCCTCGCTGTCACCTTGATCCCGGATCGGAAGCAGGGCGACCGCGGTGCCAGCACGGAGCCGCCAGACCCCGTTGCGGAGGATCTACTGGCGCACGCGGTCGTCTATCACCCCGATGGACACGACCACGATATCTGGGCACCCGCCATCGACTCGTTCGTTCACCTCGCCATCGCGCCGCGGATGGTTTGCTAAGGCGCCGCCCGCGACGCGATAGCGGCGTGCAAGGATCGAGGCGAGTTATGCCAGCTACACCCCAAGTGCCGGGGGAAGAGCGGTGCGCGCGCTCACCGGACGATCTAGCAGACTGTCACCGGAACAGCTCGCTGAACTCGCTGAGCATCCGTGAGCGCCGCAGCGCCCGCCGACGGACGTCCGCAAGTTCACGGACGTAGACAGCGCGGGTTACGTTCGCATCACGATGGCCGAGGAGGAACGCGACCTCGTCGACACTCTCGCCGGCAAGCAAAGCTCTACTGGCGACCGTGTGACGGAAGCTGTGCATTGAGGGAAGCTCCCCGTGGGCAACACATATCGGCCGGCCGAACCCGTCCCGCTGATGGAGGACCGGGAACGTCGGACGGCCGCGTTCATCAACAGCTTTGGTTTGGGCGAGTCGCAGCGCGCGGCCAACGTTCCGCTGACGGAGCGGTCCGCCCGCGCGCGTCGTGAACACGTAGTCGGTTGGCCGAACGAACCTCGATGCGAGCTTGTGCCTTGCGAGCATGAGCGCCAGCTCATGCGGAATCGGCACCGTCCGCGCAGACCCGTCCGTCTTCACGGGCCGGCGGTCGCCACGTCGGTCGACTTGCCAAGCGAATTCGATCTCCGCGTCATCGAGGTCGTCGAGCTGCAGATCGGCCCAGGTGAGTCCGAGCAGCTCGGAGACACGCGCGCCGGTCAGCGCGGCAACGGTGAACAGAGTCCGGTAAGGCTCGTCCGCAGCCGCGATCGTCTGCTCGAGTTCGGCGCCTTCGAAGATCCGGCGCCGCTTTGATCGCGACGGCTTGGGACGCTCGGAAGTGAGCATCACGGACACCGGGGTCACGCCCGGGAAGCTGAGCCGCCGCGTCGCGTAGCGGTAGATGCGGTTGACGACGCCGATCGTGATCGCCACCGTCGACTCCGACAGACCGGCCTCTCGCATCTCGCGCACCATGCCGGCGAGATGTTCAGCTGAGATCGCATCGAGTCGAAGCGCGCCGAAGCGAGGCAGCAAATGAGTGTTGACGGCGTTCCGGTAGCACTCGTCGGTTCTCGGCCGAAGATCCTGGACCGGTCCCTTGAGCCAGAAGGCTGCTGCGTCGGCAAAGCGAAGCCTGGCCTTGACTTGCACGGCCTCGCCACGCCCGCGACGCGCGAGTGCCTCATCGCGAATCGCACGAGCCGCGGTGATCCCGCCCTGGACTGTTCGCCAACGCTGCCGGCCGGAGGCGTCCTTGAACCCCACCTCATAGACGCCTGAGGCGCGGCGGTAGATGTTGCGCTCAACCCGTATACGCCGCGGATGGTCGGAGCTCGTCATGGCCGACCTCCAGACGGTGCGTCAACCGCTGAGGACGGCTGGACAAGCCGCCCACCACCGCGCCGCCATGCATCAAGGTCGGACCGCCGGAAGAAGAGCTTGCAACCCGGGCCCTCCTGATGCGCTGGAACCGCGCGCTCGCCGGCCAGCTTCCTCAGGGTGTCACGATGGACGCCCAGGTACTCGGCAGCGCCTCGTGAGTCGAGCCAGTCGGGCGTTTCCTGCTGCTGAACCGAGTTGAGCTGGGCCATCACGGCGACGGCGACTCGCTCGGCTAGGTCCGCAATGAGCGCGTCCCAAGCCGGTGCGCTAGCCAGAGATGGCTGCGCGATCAGCGGGAGTTCGGCTCGATGCGCCTGCGGCGGATCACCAGCCGGGCGACGCCGGGTCGTACTGATCGGGGAGAGAGGTCGCCCGTTCGGGGCGATGGCGTACGCTGACATTGTCGGGACCTCCCTAAAGGTCTCGGCCTGGCCTCGGGGTGTGTCTGCACCGCCGGGGCCGCTTTACGATTACAGATATATCCTAGTTGGTGCGTCGGACGGATCCGTCTATAGATGTAATCTCTCGCCATGAGCCGGAAGGTGGCGATCGACGATCTCATCGACGCGCGCGGCGTAGCCGAGCTGCTCGGACTTGCGCACTACAACACCGTGAGCGTTTACCAGCATCGCTACGCGGACATGCCTCGCCCCGTCCTCGATCTGGGCAAAGATCGGATCAAGCTCTGGCTACGTCCGGAGATGGAACGCTGGGCGGCGGAGCGAGGGCGGGCCAGTCACAGGCGCCAGAAGTCGAGCCGCCGCTGAGTCATGAGCGGCGTCTGCTTGCGAGCTGATTCCTGTTCAGATCTACCTATTCGTGCGATTCCTCCTCACTGGAAGTCATCGACTTGCGATTTGGTGACGGTCTGGACGGCCGTCGCCAAATCGCAAGTACCGCGACCGAAGGGTCCAGTTGCGGCAGCGTGCTGTTCGCGTCCACGACGCTCCCAGGGTGCAACACGACTCGCCGGATGAGGCCCGCGATCAGCGTCTTGGTGCTGCCGGCCTCCTCAGAGGATGGGTACCACCCCGGCACCGACCTGACCAATCGGTTCGTCGCGGGGCCGTTAGCTCGGCCGTGGAAGCCGCAGCTCGCCGAGCTCCCGCGGCTCGACCTTCCACAGACCGCCCCATAGTTACGCCGATTGTGCTTCAGCTGTGCGATGAACCCCGGCGCATTCAGCGCTGCGCAGAGAGCATCCGAATCAACACCGTCCGCCGGCTCAACGATCAGGAACGTGTTGAGAGGGACTGCGCCGGACTCATTGCGGATAAACCGGGGCGGCCGACGGCGGTTCAGGTAGGTAAAGAGGATCTGCGCTGACTCTCTGGTCTCGAGTGCGTACCAGAGCTCCCGCTGGCCTGCCAGGTAGGTGGCGTGCGCCCCGATCCTCTTTCCGTATCTGAGGTAGGCGCCCAGGCTGGTCGCAGACTTCTCCGCGGCGGCATCCCGGCATTCGAGGATCCATCGCGGCATCTCAGGATCGAACAGCTCAAGATCACGGGTGCGAAGCACCAGCCCCTCGACGAAGCGAGGGCTGGCGATGCACGGGCGCAGATCCTCGATCTGGAGATCGTGCTCGATCCTGGTCTGCTCCGAGATCACGAAGAACCCAATCGCTCCGGTCGCGACCCCGCGCTGAACTCGGGCCAGCTCGCGCAACGGCGTCCCGCGCCGGCGTCGGCGCCGACGCCGGCTCCACTTGTGACCGACGTCGAGAAGCACCTGTTCAACGCCCGGGCTGCTCTCCTGTGCCAGTGAGGCCAGCACCTGGGCTGGTTCTGGAAGGTCCGCCCCGAGTCGGAGGATCCTGGTCGGTGCGGTATTCGGCTGCCCCTTCCGCAGCAGCGTGATCGCGGCTGTGGTCCGAGCGCCGTCGAAGAGAAGGTGGTCATCGCCGAACTGGATCATGGCCTCGATCTGGGCGTGCTCGAGCACGAACCGCTTGATCGCCTGCCCATAGTTCAGGTCGAGCCACTCGGCCGGCGTGATGAACGCGATCCGAGCATCCGGAGCCGCCACCTCGAGCGCGCGCACCAGGAATAGGACATGCAGGCCGGCCGTTCGGTGGAAGCTCAGGCCGAGACGATCCTCGAAGCCGGAGTGGATCAGCTCGCGCTGCAGCGGATCGACATCGTGCCAGCGGGAGAACGGCGGGTTGCAGGTGATGGCCGACGGCCGCTCCGGTAGATCACGGAGCAGGAAGTTCAGCTTGCGCAGCTCGAACCGGCCGATGTTGCGCAGCCGCAGATTGGTCTGCGCCATCGACAGCGCCACCGGATCGATGTCGAGCCCGAGCAGCGCCTTGGGCTTCCGGCCCCGGCGCTTCATGGCACGGAACAAAAGGCGGCCGGCCCCGACGCCAGGGTCCAAGAGCAGGTCGACCGGCTCCTGGAGCAGCCATCCGGCCATCACGTCCGCCGCCCAGAACGGCGTCTGGAACTGGCCATCGGGTCGTCGCACGGCGCCGGTCAGCAGACGCTCGTAGGCGGTGCCGATCACATCCCGACCGTCCGCCCACGCGCCCCAGGCGCTCGGATCCTTCTCGAAGCCCCGCTGAACCCGCCGCAGCTCTTGGCGAAACGCGGCCTTGATTGCTTCCGGTTCGGTGGGGCCGCGGGCCCGCACCCGAGAGACCAGTTCGGCTATGGCCAGATCAGGCTGCACGAGACGAAGATACGGGCGCCGCCGGACTTCGCCTCGGCCGGGAGGGGTTTGACCATTGGTGGTGGTGGCCGGGATTAAGATCCGGGTTCCTGCCCGACCGTCCGGATAGAGCACATGAGCACCGCCAACATCAAGTCCCCGGCCGAGCTGTTCGACGACTTCATCAAGCTCGAGTGGCAAGACATCTTCCGCAAGGAGGTGGATGTCTTCCTGCCCAACGGCTCCCGGTACGTGCCCAACAGCGGCTCGCAGGGCGTCTCACTGCTCCGGAAGAACGTGAATGCGTTCGACGAAGCGATCCGGCTCTGGAGTGGTCCTACGGACGAACCGGAGAACAGCACGGAGGGCTATGACCGGATCGTCGATCAGGCCGGGATCCAGTACACCTGGGAGTGGTTCCTGATCGATGAGAGCCGACCCTGGAGCAGCGCGGTGCCCGCTCTGGTTCGCGAGCGGATCGAGGCCGATCTCGCGCGACGGGACAAGAACGCGCTCGTACGGGCGAAGGCCGCAGCTGCTGAGGCTCACCGCCTGGCGGAGGAAGAAGACAGCAGGACCATCGCGCTGATGAACGCCAAACGCGCCGATGAAGGCAAGCCGCCGCTTACCCAGGAACAGACGGCAGTCGTGCTTGAGGGCCGCCGCGAGCGGCGCGCCGAAAAGGCCTGAGGCCTTCTCATCTAGGGCGCCCGCCGGCGTGGCTTTGGCCCGAAGCTCCGCGTCAGGCTTCCAGCAGCTGGAGGTGCGCGGCATCGGCGTGACCGCCGTCGTGATCGTCGCTGTCAGCTCTCCTGAGCGACAGCGTCGGTGTCGACGTCCCCGATCAGCTGGTCGAAGTCGGGCATGAGCGCGAGCACCCCGCGCGCATGTTGCGCGAGTGCCCGCCGCATCTGGATCTCGGTCATCGCCTGGTCGGGTGCATCGCCTCCGTTGGCCGACTCCTTCCATGCGGCGTGGGCCTTGCGCAGCCGGTCCTCTTGGACCCACATGCTTGCTACGGCTACTCCAACCGCGAGTGCGTACCGCTCGCGCCGCACCTCGATTGCCTCGTCGGAAGCGTTGGCGGCCACCCCTTTGAGGTAGGCGCGCAGCTCGCGCTGGCGCTCGTTGAGCACGACCGTGGGCACCAGATCATCGATCCCCTTCAGGTCGCCGTAGAGCTTCGGGTGCGTGGCCGCCAAGTCGTCGCCCTTGATCTGCTGCATCTCGCCGACCGTGTTCTCATTCCAGGAGGTCTCCTCATCGTGGTTCGACCAGATGAACGCGATCTCGCCAGCCGCCGTCTTCTTACGTCCGCCTCGTCCGGGCGTGCCCTTCGGCGCCTCGATCTCGTCCACGACGTGGACCTTGATCGGCCAGGAGAGGGTCTCCCCGCCCCCGGCCGAACGCAGCCAGCTCAGCCGCACCTCGATCTCATAGTCGCCGAGATCGGCCGCGGCCGGCGCGAACAGACTCAGCTGGACGCGGCCACGGCGAAGATCGCCCTTGCCGAACTCGAACACGGGAGCCGAAGGCGGCGCCACCAGCTCGACGTCGCCGCGGTCGGGGATGAACCGGTCGACGGCATTGGCCTGCATGTAGAAGATCTTGCGCTGCCCCGGCAGCACCTGGATCTCCTCCGGCCCGATGAACTCGGTCGGCTCGGGATGGAGATCCTCTGCTGGCTTGGGCTTCGGGGGACGGAACCGTGGCGCCGCGCCGGCCGACGCACCGGCCAGCCCCGGGATCTTGGTCTTGATCGCGCGGTTCATCCGCTGGCGGAAGGCCGCCGAGACGTTCTCGCCACCTGAGCGCAGCGCTTGGCGGGTGAGCTGCGACTCGGCGTCCGCGAGATCCGGGTCGTTGGCCAGCCACTCGGCCACCGCGCGCATGAGCGCGGCCGCCTCCGGGCTCTTGAGCATCGTCTCGCGGAAGCTCGAGAAGATCGTCACCCGGGTCTTGAAGGGGATCGGGTCGGTGTCGATCTCAACCATGATCCGACGCGCGATTCGCCGGCGGCCCTCCACCGCGCCGATGAACGCAGCCGTGTCCCAGGCGTGATGGACCTGGCCGCTGGTGGTGAAGAGCGCGACGTTGCCCTTGGCCGCACGACGCCGACGCCGGTCCTCGGACTCGAGGAGCGTCCACCGGACGACTACGTCCCCGACGCCCGGCACCGGGATCCGCGCCGGACCGCCGCGGTCGAGCAGACCGTCGTCGTTCCTCTTGTCGAGTGCATCGAGCCGCTGGCCGAGGCCGAGCAGTGTCGACGGCTTCTGCCGGTCCGCGGGCCTGACGTTCGCCCCCTCCGAGCGCGCGTCGTGGAGCTGGTAGGGCAGCGTCGGCCGGAACAGGAGCGTCTCGGCGAAGGCATAGACCGACTCCTCGTACTGCCAAAGCTGCTCGCCCATGCGCCCTGCCTCGTAGTTGATGTGCAGTACGAGCGTGCCGGGCTCGAAGTCCGTGTCGGTGGCCGGAACCGAGAACGGCAAACCATCCGCCGGGTTAGCCAGGTAGTAAAAGAAGGGCAGGCGCATGTCCTCGTCATCGCCTTGGCGCACCACCGCCATCCACACCCGATCCTCCTCGCCGGCCCTCAGCAGGTCCGGTTGCTTCCGGCTGATCAGAACGGTGGCGTCGCTGAAGCGGCAGGTGACCGATCCTCCCTTGCCGTAGACGCCGTGGAGGTAGGTCTTCCCGAGCTTGTTGGAGCCCTCGAGGGACAGGATGGTGTTCGGCGCCTCGCTGGGGCTGATCCCGATGCCCAGATCGCGGAATCCCAGCGTGGGGTGCTTGCGGGAGTTATCGGAGTCATGCAGCGTCATCACCGCGCGCCGGGCAAGCGCGTCCCGCTCGCCGCCCATCATCGCCGGCGGCCCCTCGGCCGGCACCCCGAGGAAGCGCTGGGCTGCCTCAGACGGATCCTTGCAGCCGAAGAAATCCGCCCGCTGCGCCTCGGCTTCGATCAGGGCGTCGAAGATGTTGGTCATCCGCTCAAACAGCACGACCCGGGAATCGACGGCACCCGAGAGAGCCGACCAGTTCGCGGCGCGGTCGCCGAGATACCGGACACTACGACCACCCAGCCGCTGCTGTAGGACGGCCTCGAGCCGGTCGACGTCGGCGATCGTTCGGGCTGAGATGGCGTCGGCGATCAGTTGATCCATCAGCGGTTCCTTCCA
>JAFAZB010000142.1 GCA_019240015.1 Solirubrobacterales bacterium | reverse complement strand
GCCCTCGCCTTGTGGTTAGCCCAGGAATGCAGGGTCCGCGGAGTGAGCCTCGTGCGTAGCTGCGGCCAAACCTCGGTGAGGAACGCGCGATGGCAGAGATGGGCGTAGCAGACGTCTGCCGCCAAGGCGCTGCAGTCGGTCGCCTGGACCAGGTCGAAGCGGGTTCCCCGCAGCCGAAGAAGGCGATAAGCGACAGAGGCCTGCGCGACGTACAGAAGAAACGAGGCGAGTCCCGGATGGGGCACGGTTGGAACCCTGACGTGCCTGACCGACCGAGCGCCGCCCTCGGGTACCCTCAGCTCACTGGCGAACACCGTCAGCTCGTGCTCGGAGCGCAGCGCCTTGAGCACCTCGACGTCGCAGCCTCCCGGACCGCTGTGCGGCGCCACCACGAAGTCGAACATCGCGATCCTCATCGCTCAGAGTTCACTCAGCACCGACTCCATGTCGTGCCGAAAGCGGTCCTCGGTGAACCGCTCGAGGTAGAGCTCGCGTCCGCGCCGCCCCATCCGCCGGCGAAGGTCCGGATCCTCCACCAGCATCGCAAGCGCGGCGGCTAGCGGCGACGGGTCGCGCGTCGGGACCAGCGTTCCGCTCTCACCGTCCGCCACGACGGAGGGGATGCCCCGCCAGTGCGTCGCAACCACGGGGAGCGAGAACTGCATCGCTTCGATCACCACGATCCCGAAGCTCTCGGCTTCGAAGTGAGTGGGGTAGCAGAAGATGTCGCTGGCGCTGAAGCACTCTGCTTTGGCATCGCCTGAGAGCGACCCGAGCAATGTGGTGCGTTCAGCGAGCCCGGCATCGGCCAATGCGCGGCGCAGCGTGGATTCGAAGCGACGCGACTCGAACGAGCCCATCAGCTGCAGCCGGAAGTCGAGTCCTCTCGAAAGTAGCCGCCGGCACGCCTCGACCAGGACCAGCAGGCCTTTCGACTCGCGCACCACACCTGCGTAGAGCACCACAGGCGAGTCGGCGCTGCGGTCCTCACGATGTCGCCGAGCGAGCGGATGATCGGGAACCCCGTTGGCGATCACCGCGACACGGCGCGCACCGAGACGTTGACCATCGGGCGGGTTCAGCGCCGAGGTCTGGATCGCCAGCTCAGCACCCCCGTAGGCACTGCGAAACAGAATCCGCAGGGGGCGCGCGAGGCGCGGCTCGATCTCGGACACCCCGCTGGCGTGAAAGTGCAAAACGGTCGAGCCAAATGCCCAGCGAGTACACAGGAGGACCACCATGTCGCGAACGACGGGAACCAGTTCCGGCCCCGCGGGGGGGTAATAGAGGATGCTCGCGCCAGACCGCACTCGGCACCACAAGACGCGTGTGACGAGGCTGACCAGATGTCGCATCTTCTTTAGTCGTGGCTTGCCGATCTCCGCCGTCTGCGTCGAGAACGCCATCCGCACGTGGAAGACCTCGAGGCTTCGATATCGGCCCGTGACGAACGACTCGATCGCGACAGCCTGACCGCCGAGCGGCGGCGGCGTCTGACCGACCGCGACGACCCTTGATCTGGGACTGCCGTGAGGCACCTCAGCTTGCTGCCGCTGCGGTGAGGACCTTGTCGGGGGGTTCCACACCGCCCGACCTGATCGGTTCGCGCAGAGCGCGTCGGAACTGAACCCACGCCAGGACGGTTCGGAACACGGCGGCAAAGCCCACGGCGATTACCGCCCCGCGGGCGCCGGCGATCAGCGCACCCGCCGTCATTGTCGACGCATCGATTCCCAAGCAGACTACCTGCGTGAACAGGCTCCGTTTCGCTGCGCCGAGCGCCAACATGCCCTGGGTGGCACCCATCGAGGTGGCGAGTGCGACGATGAATGCGACGAGCAGAGGCAGGAGCGGTTTGGCTTGATGCCAAGTCGCTCCGAGCACTCGCGACCCGACGGCATCGGGAAGCGCGAGCACTATCGCGCACCAGGCGACAGCCGCTGCGGTGGTGACCGCGCTCAGGCTTCGCATGGCCGCCGGGAGCAGCGCCGGTGAGCGGTGTACGAGCCGTACGCTCTCGGACACGAACGCGAACGTGGCGCCGATGAACAACAGATTGAGCGGGCCGCCGAGTATGAGCATGGCGCCCCGCACGGCACCCGTGACCCTGAGTCCCGCGACCGCTCCGACGAACGCGACTGCGAGCCACCACCCCGATCGGTGTACGACTGCCTCTCCCGCGTAGCGCCACGTGAACGCGCGCTGCTCCCGCAACCACCGAGGCGCACGATTCGGTGCGGGTATCAGGCCGGCCTGCCAGCAGCCCAGCACCGCGGCCGCGCTCGCGGATCCGCCCCACACGAGCACCATCGACGACGCGGAAACTGCCCCGTCCGCGAGCAGTGCCGCGATCCCCATCAGCTGCAGCGCGACCCACAGACCATCGTTGGCGGCCGCCTTAGCCGGGCGCCCGCCGGTCACGAAGCTGTAGCGCCAGGCGTCCTGGGTCAGGAGGCCGGGCAACGTCACGCCCAACGCTCGCAGCGGCCCCTGGACGGATGGCGCCGTCAGCAGAGACGCCGCCAGACACATGAGCGCCAACAGGGTGCCCACTCCGAGCGCGGTGCCGACCGAGGCACGAGTGGCGGCCCGGTAGCGCGCGGGCGACCCAGCGCTATACCGAACCACCAGGGGAATCGATGCTAGCCCTGCACTGAGTCCTACGCAGAGGCCGTAGACCGCATACACCACGGTGAAGGCCCCGAACGCGGTCGCGCTCACCGTCGCGGCGACGAACGCGCTGAGGGCGAAGTTCGAGCCACTTGAGAGGACTTGATCGAGTAACCCCCAGCTCACTCGACGCGCAATGTTGCTGACGGTTCCGCCGCGATCCGCTTGCGCCGGAGCGACCGCGCTGCCCTCGAGAGGGATCACCTCCGCTGAGTCATCGTCGGTGCCGACTGGGCCAGGGACCCACGATCGAGAACCCCCAGGGGCCAATAGGCAAAGAGCCGATACGCGACAGCGAGCCCAAACGCTGCGAGGTCGCTCCACCGGCTGGCCATGTCGGCAGAGCGGCTGGATCTTGGTGGATGTGAGCAGCCCGAGCGATCGACGCCGCCTCGGCCATGAAATAAGGATTGTGGACGACCACATTCGGACGCTCCCATCTGGAGCCCCGTGGGGTCACCAGCGAGATGCAGTCGATCAACCGACCTCCTAACCAGTTCACGACTTCCTGTCCAATGCATGTCAGTCCTGCAGACGCCGACAGCTTCTCCAGGCGCTCCCCGCTCATCGTCGCGGCTCGCCAATGATCGAAGCCGGGGGTCTCACGTCCCAGCACCCGCTCGGCAATGCGCAGTGCGAGCCGCATAGCCCGCGGAACGGGGCTGCACGCCGCAAGGTTCGAGTGGTGAATAAATCCAACGCCATCGGCGGTGAAGACGCGGGCAAGCTCGTTCAAGTAGGAACCGATCACGTCTTCTTCGACGTGAACGAGCGAGTCGAAACTGAACGCGAAGTCGATCGATCTGTCGTTGACCATCGCGAGGGACCGACCGTCATTGACGTGAAACTCCGCGTGCTCGGCCTCAGCGAACCGCCGCCTGCATGCCTCGATGCCTCGTGCCGCGAGATCGACGCCGACGTATCGATTGCAGTAGCGGAGCAGGTACTTGGTCCAGCGACCATATCCGGGCGCGATCTCGAGAATCGACGGAGCCGGCAGGAACCGTTGCACCCGGGGACGGAGGCTCCAATGCCACTGGGCATCCGGGCCGCCCCAACCAAGCGACCACTCGTCGCCTCCTTCGGGCCAACCGTAGCCTCTGTCCCACTGCCCCCGATTAGCCTCGACACTGGGCATGCTCGACGTTCAGGGTACCTTTCGACGCCAGGTGGTGCGGTGGTAGCCGGCGAGCCCAGTGTCAGAACTTCAGCGCCATCCTGCCGGTGTAGTCCACCCTCGTCAGTAGGATCGGGGAACGCTCGAAGTATTCGTCGACCGCCTTCCGTGCCCCTTGGTAATGCCCGTAGTCATCCACGATGAGGACTCCCCCAAGTGCGAGGCGCGGGTAGAGATGCTCCAGCTCGTGCGCAGTAGAGCTGTACCAATCAGAGTCAAGGCGTAACAACGCCACCTGCTCGGGGACGGTGGCCGGAATCGTCTCCTCGATCAGCCCGCACACGCAACGGACGAGACTGAGGGGATACCCGGTGGACCGCATGTTTTCGCAGACCCTTGGCAGGTACCGCCCGGGTGCTGCATCCGATGTGAGTCGCGGTGGGAGGCGTCCCGCGTAATCCTTGTTGACCTCCCTGTCGCCATCGGCCGGCTGTGGCATCGCGCCAAACGTGTCATACAGCCAGATCTGGCGATCCCGGATCCCTAGTCGCACCAACGTCTTCGCGATCACCATCGCGCTCCCGCCTAACCACACGCCGCATTCGACAAAGTCACCCGGAATGTTGCGTCGAATCACGTATTCAACGGCGTCTGCCAGCGTGACGATTCGCTCGCGTGAGGTCTGCGTGTACGACTGAACGTCTGAGCACAAGGCCAACTGCTCGGTGGTGAAGTCGGCCCATTCGGGAGCGTCGATCCGCCGCACGTCGTAACCAAGCCGTAGGAGGGCGCGCCGTACCGAGCCTCGAACCCAGTGGCCTGTGGCTCTAGTGGCCTCGCGAACAGCCGTCATCAATCCGTTCGCTCCGCGAGGTGCACATCCTGAAGCCCGTCCTCTAGGCCAACCGCCACCGACTGCTTGAGCGCGAAGCTCCTACCAAGCAGCTCGCGTACATATCGCGACGGGTGAAATGCCGCGCACAAATTCGTGCCGGTCACCTCGCGATACCTGACCACGAGGTCTCCTCGGTCATAGCGGGCTCGTTCCTGGGAGGTCAGCTTCCAGGCCCAGGCATCGCCGCGGGTCGTAAGCAGGATCAGACCGCCTGGCTTCGTGACGCGGCGGAGCTCCGCGATCCATTCGTTTTGAAGTGGCTCAGTGAGATGCGTGAACACGGACAGCGAGTACACCAGCTCGAACTGCTCGTCCGCAAACGGCAGAGGAGGCGTGAGGCCGTTGACCTCGAAGCTCGCGAACGGCAGGTTGGTGCGGCACCAATCGACGAGGTTGCGGTTGTAATCGCTGCCAACGAACGCCGGGCCGGACACGTCGGACCATCTCCGCATCACCCGCCCGCAGCCACAGCCGAAGTCGAACACCGCCTCGAGGGCCTCGAACTCCCGCCCGGCGAGTCGCACCATGTCTCGCACCGTCCGGGCAGCGCGGTGACTTTGAGCGATGAATTCCTCCGCTCGCGCCGTCCCACTTACCTGGACGCGTAGCAGCGGGGGCGGAAGCGGCAGCCCGTCGGAACCCAGCCTTCGAGCCGGGAACAGCAGCTCAGGAAGCGCGTACGCGGTTTGTCCCCACTCCCACATCCGGTAGGCAGGGCGCTGGAGGCCGACTCGCTCGAGCGCGACGGCCATCGCCCGTCGAGATCTCACTGGTGGCGTCGCTCCTGCGGTGCCGCCGCCAGGACATCTGGTTGTCGGTCGAGACAGAACAACGAGTCACCCCTCTCGCGGGCATTGCCATGAACTGCATGCCGGCGGGCGGACCATCGTACGCAAACCTCGATTGGTGCGACGCACATAGGTTCCGCGCGTGTGTCACGCCCCGGCGAAGGTTGCCCCCGCGGTACCGGAGCGCGGCTAATCCGCCACTCCTATCATCGAGCGGCGTCGAGGCCCGGTGTCTCCCAGGCTGCTGGTTGGGTCAGGCCGGGCCGGCGCGACGCCACCGAGCAAATACGAGCGCGCTCATGGCCAACGTGACAGCGACCAACACAACGATCAGCCCAGAGAACGGCGACCAGCTGCTTGGTCGTGAAGCGGGAGTCGAAGCGAACGGAGTACGTGGGCCGGGCGCTGGCAACGTCAGGAGCTGCGCCCTGGCACGCGCTGACGCCGCGGGCCGACCCGAGGCCGCTCTCCGGCCCGACCTGCGGCTCGCGCCTTGCGTGCCGTGTAGGAGGCTGGCGACGGGACCGGGCAGCCGTGCGCCAAGCGCGGGTGTCGCCGGACCCGCTGCGTTTCCGCCCGTGGCAGACGGGATCAGCTCGCAGTACTGGTTGACCGCACTGACTGTGGGATCAGAACAGAATGCGCCGGGCTGGCCGGATGCAGCGGCACTCGCCGACCCCTGGAGGAGCAGCGCGGCGCTCAACAGGCCAAGCAGTGCATGTCTCAGTCTGGGCTGCATGCCGTCTGGGCGATGGTAATCGAGGGGTTACCGGCCGCGCGCTGGGTGGAGCGGAGCGATCCCCGTCCCGCCGGCGGTGCTAGCGAAGCGCGACCCTCGCGGCTGATAACCGCAGGGGTATTCATCGTGGCAGCTGCCTTCTTGCTGGCATACGCGTTGCCAGGTGGAGCATTCGACGTCGTCACCCGGCAGCAATACGCGATCGTGATCTGGTGGGTGCTGGGCGTCGGCGTCGCGGTGGGTCTCCTGCCACGTGCGCGCCCTGGACGCCTCGCACTGTTGCTACTCGGG
This sequence comes from Solirubrobacterales bacterium, assembly GCA_019240015.1. Lineage (GTDB taxonomy): Bacteria > Actinomycetota > Thermoleophilia > Solirubrobacterales > Solirubrobacteraceae > Palsa-465. The sequence goes on along the minus strand of JAFAZB010000142.1, from coordinate 8,228 downwards.
GCGCTGGCGGCGTATGCGGCCTTTACGGCGCTCAGCCTCGCCTGGTCGGACAGCAGCGAGCGGACCACGGCTGAGGTCGCCCGGGTGCTCGGCTATCTCGGCGTCGTGGGGCTGATCGTGTCGGTGCTCGATCGCTCTACGTGGCGCGCCGCCGCGATGGGCCTCGGGTTCGCGGCGCTCGTGGTGTGCGGGCTTGGCGTCGCCTCCCGACTTGCTCCGAGCGCATTTCCGTCGAACGCGTTCAACGGCCTCAGCGTCGCCAATCGGCTCAGCTATCCGTTCGGATATTGGAACGCTGTTGGCGCTTGGGCGTCGATGTCAATCGCGATCGGTCTGGCGTGGAGCGCCCACGAGCGTTCCAGGGTGCGGCGCGCCGTTGCGCTGGGGCTGGTGCCGCTGGCCGGGCTGGCGGCATATCTCTCATATTCGCGGGCCTCGGTCGCCGGCATCGCGGTGGGCGTGATCGCGGCGGTCGCACTCAGTCGCAACCGCTTGACCGCCGCGCTACATGCCGTCGGGGCCGCGGCCGGCGCGGCGATCGCGATCCTCGCGGTCAGAGCTGCGCCGGCGATCGCGAACGGCACCGGCACGCGTGGCGTGGCTGGCGTGCTCGGAGCGATCGCGGTCGGGGTGGCGGTGGCCGTGGCGGTCGCCCTCGGGACTTTCCTCGCCGGCATTGACCGCGCCCGTACCTCGAGAGTAGTCGGCCGCAGGTTGGCCGTCACCGGAATCGCACTCGTGGTGATCGCCGGTGCAGTGTTCGGCCCGTTGCTGGCGCCCAAGGCCTGGCACGAGTTCCGCAACCCGGTGGTGCAGAGTAACGCCGATCCCGCGTCCCGTCTCACCCAGCTGGGCGGCAGCCGTTACTTCTATTGGCAGGCGGCGGTGGATGCGTTCAGGGCGAAACCGATCACCGGCAGCGGGGCGGGTACGTTCGAGTTCTGGTGGGATCAGCACGGAAGCACGGGGGACTTCATCCGCAACGCCCACTCGCTCGAGCTGGAGAACATGGCCGAGCTTGGCATTCCCGGGCTGGTCCTGATCCTCGCGGTGATGGCGTCCGCGGTGCGGGTGCTTGCGAGAGCCCGCCGCAGCGCGCGGCGGACGGCCACCGCGGGGGCGGCGACGGCGATGCTGGCGGCGTTTCTCGTTTATCTGGTGCAAGCGAGCGTCGACTGGATGTGGCAGTCGACCGCCGTCACGGTGCTGGCGTTGGGTGGCGCCGGGGTGGCGGCGACGAGGCTTTCTCGCGGGCGGCCGAGGATTCGTTGGTATGGACGCGGGGCATTCGTGTTGATCTGCGCGTGCGCGGGGCTAGTGCAGCTGCCGGGTCTGCGCGCGACAGTGGAGATTCGCCGCAGTCAGTCCGCCGAGCGCGCCGGGAATGCGAACCTCGCGTATTCCTGGGCGAGCGACGCTGTGAGTGCCGAGCCTTGGGCGGCCAGCGCCTACGAACAGCGCGGTCTGGTGCTGGAGTCCGCCGGCAGGCTGAGCGCAGCGGCAGCTGACTTCGAGCGGGCCATCGCTCGCGAGCCGCGCAACTTCGCGCATTGGCTGCTGCTGGCGAGGGTCGAGACGGAGAGCGGCCAGATCGCAGCCGCAACCCGCGACTACCAGCGCGCACGACAGCTCCGCCCCAGGGCGGGGGTGTTCTCCTACGCGCCGTATTTCAGCGGCGCGTAGCAGTTCATCGTCAGCTAGACCACGGATAACTGGCGATTGCGCCTAGACGCGCGCGAAGCGTGAGGTGCGAGCCGATGCGCTGACGCGCGTAGAACACCCCACCGCGCGTGGTCCGGAGCTGAGTCAGGGGCCCCCACGTACCTCCACGCGCCACCTCGACCGTGACCACGCCCGCCGTCGGTGCCCGTCCCCAGAGGGTCAGCACCCCGTTTCCGTCATCGAGCGCCACGAACGGGAAGCGGAATGCCACGGTCGCTGGCTTCGCCAGCCCGCGGGCAAAGAACAAGCCGGCGCCGGTGAAGCTCCCGGCCGGCCCTCCCGGATCGAGGAGCTCGTACCAGAAGGTGTGGCTGACCCCTTGCAGCCAAGTCTCGTAGAAGGCGAGCGCAACGTACCGCGCCTGCTGCGCGAGCGGGATCCCGAGCGAGTCGGGCGGCGAGGAACTCCAATCGACCTCGGTCACCCAGATCGATTTTTGCCCACGCGGCAGAGCCCGACCGGTGCGCAGCGCCGCTTGCAGCACACGCGAGAGCCTGCCGAGATCCGGAACGCTGACGTCATCCGCGTTGAATGCGTGAATCGTCGGCGTGAAGGCATACGGATGCATGTCGATCGCGTCGAGATGTGCAGGAGCATCGCAGCGCTCGGGATGGAGGCTCGCGCCATGCAGGCAGAGCAGCTCGCGAAGGAAGAGCACGGGGCGCATTCGAGCTGCTCCCGGCGGATCGCCATAAGGGCCAAGGCCGGCCGCCAGCACGTATGCGTTTGGCTGGACGGATTTGATGCTCGCGTAGGCGGCGTTCAGCAGCCCGCGGTAGATGGTCGGACTCGCCGGGACCCAGCTGTGCCCGACACGAGTCCATTGCGGCGCCAGCGTCACCGGCAGGTTCGGCTCGTTCCACGCCTGAAAGTGGCTCACAAGCGGCAGTGACTGGCCAGGCTGCGAAGGGTCGGGAAAGTGACCTGAGTAGCGCAGAGCGACCGCGCGGACGAACGCTGCGTAGGCGGTGGGACTCGGGCGCCAGGTGCCTGGCCATGCCGAGCTGGGTGGATTCGGGCCTAGCGCCCAGGACGGAGCTGAGTCGAGCATCAGCAGGACGTGCTCGTTCGAAGCCGCGGCGTCCCTGACTGCGCGGTCGAGGTACGACCAGTTGTAATGGGAATCGCCAGGATTGGCCGCAACGAACGAAGGCGGCCGGTTTGCCGGCGCGATCGTGCGCCACGACGCCGGAATCCTCACCCAGGTCGCGTCGAACTGCTCCATGCGCGGGAACCACGCATCGACCTGGTCACCATCGAACACCAGCGTGTCGGAGTCGAAGCCAGTTGCCAGATAACCCGGGCCGGGCAGGGCTGAGGCCGATGGCGCGCCGCCGAGCAAGGCACCCGTGAGCACGGCTGCAAACAGGGCTGTCGAGCTCAGCCCGCGCACGATTCGGATGCCGGACCGCAGACCACGCACAAGCAGGGGCAACGGCGGTGATGCTAGCGGCGCCGACTCCGGCGGTGACCGGGACCGGGCGCGTAACTCGAGAACGTTGCGTCGCCGAATCCGTTCAGTATCTACCCGCAGGTAATTTCGCCGCCGATCCGGCCGATCCGGCAAGGATGCTGCTGCGCAGACGCCGTCAGCTGGCCGTGGCGATGCTGGGCGCACTCGTTTTCTCGTCGGCGATCGCGCTCTCGGCACGAGCCTCGGCGACCGACGGCAAGCGTCGCCATCCGCCCGGCGCGCTCCGGCTCCCGCGAGCCAGCGTCAGGCGAATCAGCGGCGTGGTGTGCGGTGAGGTCCACGGCCGCTGGACGTCCGGGCGAATGGCATCCTCGGGCTACTTCCTGACCGATGTCTCGCAAGCTCACAAGTACGCGTCGCTTGCGCGGCATGCGAGGGGTCGTGAGCGGCAGCGCGATCAGTCCCGCGCGAGGTCCTACCTGCGCAGGGTCAAGCAGGCGCAACCGCTCTGCATCCGAGGCGCGAGTGGAATCGGCGCTTACATCGGGACGAGCAGGAACGTCTATGTCTCGCCGCAATTCTTCGGTCAACACCTGATGTTCGAATGGGGTCTGGACCCAGCGGTACCCGTTCATGCGATGCGGCTGTGGGACTCGAATACCCAGTGGTGTCGGATCGATGCCGGCACCACTTCCAACGAGTACGACTTCGGTCAGCTCGACGCGCTGCTGGCGCAAGCGTCGACCCTGAATGCGGATGTCGATTTCACCTTTGGCGATACCCCGCAATGGGCGGCGGGCGGCTGGTACCCACAGTTCGCGAGCGCCGATCAGTGTTCTGATAACTCGTCGGCGTTGGCGCCCGCCGACGAGTCGTACTGGACCAATTTCGTGACCGCACTCGTGACTCATGCCCAAGGCAGGATCCATGCGTACGAGCTATGGAACGAAGTCGACTACCCGCCGTACTGGTCGGGAGGCATGGCCGCGATCGTCCGGATGTCCGTTGACGCTGCCCAGATCATCCATTCGATCGACCCCTCGGCGTTGGTCCTAAGCCCGTCGATAACGGATAGCTCCGAGGGGTATGCGTTTCTGCACCAATATCTCTCGAGTCTGCCGCCCGGAACGATCGACGCGATCGCGGTACACAGCTACACCGACGGAGCGTGGCCCGAGGACACGGTGCCGGCGGAGATGAAAGCAGTGCGGGCAGCACTACCTCCCGAATACGCACGCACTCCCATCTGGTCGACGGAGGGAGGGTGGGGGCTGAACAGCCAGTTTTCCTCCTCCCCGTCCGATCAAAGGGCGTTCGTCGCTCGCTACGACTTACAGATGCTCGCTCAGGGCGTGGCGCGCAGCTACTGGTATGCCTACGAAAACAGCCAGTGGGGCAGCCTGTGGGACGGCACGACGCTGACACCCGCCGGGGTCGCAACGGCCACGCTCAACGCCTGGTTGGTCGGTGGGACGCTCCGAGGCTGCCGGACCGCTGACAACAACCTTTGGGCATGCGACCTCGCGACCAGCGCGGGCAGGAGAGCCCAGATCGTGTGGGTCACGAAGCGAGTCGTTCGCGACTACCCGACCACTGGCTTCCGGACCGTGAACACCCTCGATGGGGGATCTTCACGGACCGGCCGCTTCCCGTTGACGGTGAAGACCGAGCCGGTGCTCCTGTCGTCCTAGGCCGACGTCCTAGATCGGAATTCCCCACAGCGGGAACCAGCGTTCGAGCTCCGTCTCCACCGGCAGCTCGGCGCCGATCTGCGCCTTGAGCACCAGCTCGCGCTCGTTGTCGCGCTGCTGGTCGCCGGCGGCAGGGACGAACGGATAGAACGAGCCCCGCTTGTAGTTGTAGATCCAGTAGATCGGTTTCTTGTGCGCGTCCTCGAAGGCGAACACCGCGCACAGGACCCGTTCGCCGTAGCCGCCTGCCTCGAGCGCGCCGCTGACGGCGTTGATCCCGACCACCAGCTGCTCGAAGTCGGTCCCACGCAGCACCAGCCAGCGAAAGCCGTAGCTGTCGTCGGAGCTCTCGACCCTGGTGCCGCTGTCGCCGGCGGTGGCGCTCACCACCTCCTCCATGTCGCGCACGATCGACTCGAAGTCGGCGGTCGCGAGCGGTTGGAAGACGATCGCGGCGCTGCCGCGGGTGGTGATCGCCAGCGTGGTCTCGAGCGTCACGTAGGCGGTGCTGATCGCGAACAGGCGGTCAGGCGCCGGTCCCGCGAGCTTGCGCTTGCCGGTCAGGACGTCGAGGAATCCCATTTCTAGGCGGTTCCCTGAAGCTGCGCTTCCAGCCGCTGAAGGGCCGCGATCCGGGCCTCAAGCGGCGGGTGGGTTGCGAACAGGCTCGAGACCGTGTTCTTTGCCTTGGGCGGGAAGATGTAGAACGCGGCCAGCTCGCCCGACGCGGCGCGGAGGTCGCGCTGGGGGATCCGCTGCATGTTGCCGCTGATCTTCATCAACGCCGAGATCAGCGCGCTGGGACGGCCGGTGATGATCGCTGAGCCGCGGTCGGCGGCGAACTCGCGATAGCGGGACAGCGCCTGGAGCAGGAGGAACGAGACCGCGTAGACGACCGCGGAGACGAGGATCACGACCAGCACGCCGGGTCCATCCTCGTTGTCGTCACCACCGAACGCGCCACCGAACCAGAAGCCCATCTGGACGATGAACGCGGCGATCGAGGCGAAGAAGCTCGCGACCGTCATCACCAGCACGTCGCGATTCTGGACGTGGGTCAGCTCGTGGGCGAGGACCCCTTCGAGCTCGGCGGGGGACAGCAGCTCCAGGATTCCGGTGGTGGCGCAGACCGTCGCGGTCTTCGGCGAGCGTCCGATCGCGAACGCGTTCGGCATCGGAGTCTCGGCGAGCGCCACGCGTGGCTTGGGCAGGTTTGCCTGGATGCACAGCCGGTCGATCGCCGCGTGCAGCTCGGGGGCCTGCTGTGGCGAGACCTCGCGGGCTCCCATCGAGTACAGCGCGATCTTGTCGGAGGTGAAGAACTGGATCAGGAACAGCACGCCGGCGATCACCGCGATCGTCACTGCCCCCGCGCCCGCCGCGAACAGCACCGCGATCAGCACCGCGTAGACCAGGCCGAGCAGGAACAGCGTCAGCATCATCCGGGCCTGGAGCCCCGGGTCGCGCCCAAAGGAGGTCGGTCGAGCCATCACGCCAATGTTGTCAGACGGGATAAGCGATCAATGAAGGATTTTCGAAGCACTCGGATCAGAGCCTTTAAGGCTTCTCGGCTGGGGGGCCAGCGATCCGCCGGTCAAACTCTCACTAAAGCTCTCGGTTGCGCTGCCGACATATGACCTAGGGTGCGTGCGACTCGGGCATATCTGGCCGGATTTGGCACAACTGGGTCGCTGCTCGTCGCCGCCGCATTGCTGTTTTTCCTCGCCAGCGGGTTCGTGGCGTTCCACGGCTGGCCCCAGGGAGGCGCGCCAGCGACGCCGGGAGCGGTCACGCTCGGCGGCTCCCATCCGGCCGGAGCGCCGCGGGCCGCGGGCTCACGTGCGGCCGAGCGCCTGACGGTTCTGGTGTCCGCCCGGGGTGGTCGCCCCCCGAAGGCAGCTTCCGTCGGCGCTGCTGGTGCCCCGGCCGGGGGAGTCCTCAACCTGCAGGCCGCCGCCCCCGTGCAGGCTGCGCCCTCGGCGCAGCCGGTCGGCTCGGTGGCGTCGGCGACACCACCGGCGCTGGCAGGGAGCCCTCCCGTGGCGCCGTGCAGCACCCGCAAGGCCCCCTCGGCCGCGAGCCAGCTCGGTCGCGTGGTGAACGTCAGCTCGCGCGCCGCCGGCCAGGCGCTGATCGACGCCGCGAGTGGCGCGGGCGCGACGCTCAACGGAGCCTCGAGCTCGGTTGGAAGCCTCGTCGGGGGCGCCAGCCAGGCGCTCGTCGGCGGCGCCGCCCCTGCGCTCGTCGGAGGCGCCAGCCCTGCGCTCGGAGGCCCCGCGCCGAGCAGCGGCTCCGGGGTCGGTGCGTCGGTCGCGACTCCGCTCGCCAAACCCGGTACCGCGCTCGTCGCGGTCGGGTACGCCATCGCCGGCAAGTAGCCGTCGCCGTCGGGACTCCCAGGTCCCGCGAGCACGTGCACGAGCGCCCAAAGTAGGGCGGCGCACCGTGAAATGGGTGCTCGTGCACGTATGTCGTGTACGAGCACCCATTTCGGTTGTGGGGGGTCGAGTTTGGGGACTCGTGCAGGTCGCGCCCCGGGGGACACGTCGCCCTGGCGCCCGCAGGTGCAGGTCGCGCCCCGCGGGACACGTCACCCTGGCGCCCGCGGGCGCAGGTCGCACCCCGGGGGACACGTCACCCTGACGCCCGCGGGCGCAGGTCGCACGCGGCGGCCCGACCACGCCCCCGGCCAGCACCCCGTCACGCCTCAAGCGCCCGTCGCAGCCACCGTAGGCTCACTGCCTGCAGCTCGTGATCGTGCTGAATCGAGCGGTGGTGGCCTCCCGGAACGACGATCAGCCTGCTGCCCGGTGCGCGCGCGTATCGGGCCAGCTCGCGGGAGTGCTGGACCGGGACCTGCTCGTCGCCGTCGGCGTGCAACAGCAGCAGTGGCGCCGTGAGCGACTCGACGGTTTGCTGGAGCTCGTGGGAGTCGAGCAATGACTCCAGTGCGGGCCGGTTGGCGTCGAACCGCAGCGTCCCCGCCGCCAGCCCTCGCCGCAGGCCCTCGCCGCTGGCGGGGCAGATCGCCACCACGGCGCGCGCGTTGACGGGCGCCGCCGCGAGGATCGCCAGGTAGCCGCCCATGCTCGAGCCCCGCAGCCCGAGCGGCGCTCGCGGATCGCCCAGACGCTCGCGCAGCAGCGCCGCCATCGAGCAGACGTCGGCGAGTGCCCTGCCGTCCATCGGCCCGTCGCTGTCGCCGTGACCGCGCTGATCGAACGCCAGCGCCGCGAAGCCGAGCGGTAGCGCGGCGCGGGCGAAGTCGTGATGGCTCTCCTTGCACGACCCGGCGCCGTGCAGGATCAGCAGGCCGCCCCGCGCTGGCCCCGAGCCGCTCGGTAGCCGCAGGGAGTACGCGAGCCCGTCCCGCTTGCCGAGCTCGGCCGGCCGCACGACCG
>JAFAZB010000064.1 GCA_019240015.1 Solirubrobacterales bacterium | reverse complement strand
GCCCGCCAACGACGCACTACTCGCCGTCAGCACGGCGCACCCGGGAGCGACAGTCGTCAACCAGACAAGCAACGGCTGATCCCTCGCCGCCAACGCGGGTCGCCGCCTCGCGCGACGACCCGCTCTGGTTGCCCTTCTCCTCAGCATCCACCTCAGGTCTCGCGAGCGCTTCCCGAGTGATGAATGGTCGCAGCCGCGCGCGCCAGCGGAGCGATGCCCGCGGAAACACGAGGGCAGGCCTCGCCGCCCGGCGCGGCGTCCGCCCTTAGCTCCGCCAATTCCAGGAGCCACGAATCGCGCGTGAGGAGCTCGGCTAACCTGCCCGAGGTCGGCGACTGATTCTCATTGCCGGCAACGACAGCGATCTGGTGGATCCCGGTCCTCCAGGCATCTCGGGACAGGAAACGGGGACAAATCCCGAGGACGCCTGATCCAACCCAAAGAAAAAGCCCTCCAATTGGAGGGCTTCTTTAGTAGCGGGGGCGGGATTCGAACCCGCGACCTTCGGGTTATGAGCCCGACGAGCTACCAGACTGCTCCACCCCGCGGCGGACCAACCATGTTAGCAACGCGAGCGAGCCCGCGGAAGGGAGGATCCGGCCTCGGTGAGGCCCCAGTCGCGCTGGACTCCTTGGCGAGTGGGGATTGATTGACGATGGCGACGCATAAGTGCCCGCTCGCGGGCGAGAGGTGGGCGAGTGGGGAGTTATGCGTCGCCGGCGGCCTGCTATGCGTCAGGGGATGGACCCGAGGCCCGCCGGCGAGCGCGGTGTGGCCGCTTGGTCGGCGATCGCGTCGAGCGCGAGGGGACGTGCGTCGATCTCGAGGACCGTGTGCGCCGGCCTCACTCCGAGACGAACGGCAGATAGTCCTCGGCGCTCGTCAGCTCGAACAGCCGCTGCACCTGGGGCGAGCCCTTGGTCAGACGGATGCGCGGGCAGCCATCCTCCTGGCCGGCATGCTTGATCAGGACGTGCAGCCCCGTCGAGTCCATGAAGCTGACCCGGCGAAGGTCGACCACGATCCGCACCGCATCGGACGACACCGCATCCGCCAGGGCCTCGTCGAGGAGGTGGGCGGTGGTGATGTCGATCTCGCCCTCAAGCACGAGCACGAGCGAGCCCGAGCGCTCGACGCTGTCGATCTTGAGAGGGGCTGCCAATGGGTCGGTTGGAGAGAGGATCAAATGTCGGCCCCGCTGCGCGCTGCGTGGGCGGTCCGCGAAACAGTCGGCGAAGGTTAGGTTCGCCGCCGCCTGGAGCCCCGCGGCGATGTCTTCGCGCAGACGTAGGGGAGCGGACGTCGCGTGCTGGCGTGCGGACCGGGTGCATCACCCCCCGCGTGAGGATCGCTAGTCTCGCGAACGTGCGGGCCGAGCCGTGGGGTATTCAACCGGGCAATCAAGCCGCTCCGTGACCGATCTCATCAGCATCGTCGACGCGGACGCGGATCTGGCCAGCCTGCTGGACGAGCCTGAGCGCGAGCGAGCCAGGCGAGAGGCGCTCACCCGCGTACGGCACCTGTCGGTCGGGGCGTGGGACGCAGCCAACTCGGTCGAGAAGGACAGGCACCACCGCGGCTTTCTGATCATCGACGGCCTGCTCTCGCGCGAGGTGCATGTGCTCGGGCGCCAGTGCGTCGAGCTGCTCGGCGACGGCGACGTCCTGCGCCCGTGGCGGTGGGATCCCGACGGGTCGCACGTTCACGCCGAGGTGGGGTGGATGGTGCTCGAGCCGACCCGGCTGGCCGTGCTGGACCACGGCCTCGTCACCCGCATGAACCCGTGGCCCCAACTCGGGCTCGAGCTGTTCGCCCGCGGCACCCGTCGGGCGCATTCGCTGGCGGTGGCGCTGGCCATCGCTCACCACCAACGCGTCGAGGACCGCCTGCAGCTGACCCTCTGGCACCTGGCCGAACGCTGGGGGCGGGTCTCGCCCGAGGGGATCATCGTGCCGTTGCCGCTCTCGCACCAGCGGTTGGCGGACCTGGTCGGCGCCCATCGCCCGTCGGTCACCACGGCGATGGGGGCCCTGGCGCGCTCCGGCGCGGTCAGCCGGCGCGGAGACGGAGTCTGGATGCTGCACGGTGACCCGCCGGCGGAGCTGGCTCACCACCGGCTCGTCGCCGCGATGACCTGATCACGCCGGGGCTCAGTCGCCGTGCCCCGTCCCGAGCTGCTCTATGGCGGCCCGCGCGACGTCCTGGCCTTCGATCGAGTCAGCCCCCCGATCGACGGCGGCGACGAGCGCGGCGTGCGC
>JAFAZB010000059.1 GCA_019240015.1 Solirubrobacterales bacterium | reverse complement strand
TCAGGCGGCGGCGACGAGGCGAGTCAGATGCGAGCGCCAGGCGCCCTCTGTCTCGAGGTAGGGGCGGCCTCGGAACGCGGCCGACAGCGCCGCGCGGGCCCCTTGGGGATGTAGCCGGCACGCGAGCGCCACGGCGGCGGGCTCGCCCCGCTCGCGGGCGAGCAGGTCGATCACGGTCGCGCCGAGCAGCGGGGCATCGCGGATCCCCGGTGGGAAGCGCGGGCGCCTGCCTTCGTGCAGGCGGCGGGCGATCGCCGGGCGGGCGTGCTCGGTCTGGCCGGCGAAATAGCGCGCGGCGCCCTCCAGCAGCCACGCCCACCGGATGCCGAGTCGCGCCCGGGCGGGAGCTCGGGCGCGGTTCAGCGGCTCGTTGTTCTCGGTGATGACCCGGCGGGTATAGAGCGCGGCGGCGGTGAGCGCCAGCATCTCTCGCGATCCGGGGACCGCCGATGCGCGGGCCTCGAGCGCCGCCGGAGCCAGCACGTGGAGCTCGTCGCTCCCCGCCCAGCCGCCCACGTAGCGGCGGGCGGCGGGGGCCGTCGCCAGCCACACCAGCGGCAACAGCGGATTGGTCATCGACAGCGAGATCGAGCCGCCGTGGAGCACTACGGTGAGCTCGGCGATGGTGCTGGGAAACAGCTGCGCCAGCCGGGTCCGGGTGCGCTCAAGCGAATGCAGCACCCGATCTGCGTCGTGCGCGTGGGCCGCCTCGTGGCGGGCGCGGAAGGACGGCGAGCTGGTCTCGACCCAGGTCATCGGCGAGCCCGCGGCCGCGCGGGTCGCGGTGGCTCAGACCAGCACGGGCTGACGATCGGAGGCGATCGCGGCGATCTCCTCGGAGGCCCGCTCGAACTCCTCGTCCGCCAGCACCGGGGTGCCCTCGAACGGGAGCTCCCGGGTCAGCTCCAGCCAGGAGCGGCAACCGCCGTACTCGTCGCGCACCTTTACCGTCACCGGGCGCGGGATCCGGTAGGTGCGCAGCAGGATCACGTGCAGGGGGTGGCGTCGCTTCCAGGCGAGGCGCTTCTCGGCGTAGTCGGTGGTCCACACGTAGAACGGCGACAGCGCGTCGACCGCGCGGCGATCGGTGATCGTGTAGTGCGCGACGGCCTCGGCCCAGGCTCGGATCCGGACCCGGTCGGGTTGGAGGATCTCCTCGCCGCGGTGAAGTGCGTGGGGGTGGGGCTCGCCGTCGCTCCACACTCCCTCCTCCAGCGCGCGGGAGAGCTCGGGACGGTGAGACTCGCGCACCAGGTCGGAGCGCTGGTGGTCGAACGTCGGGTAAAGGAAGAACCGCTCGTATTCGAGCTTGAAGTGCTTGTCGGGCTCGCGGATACCGCCCTTTCGCAGGGTCACGAGCTGCTCGCCCTCGGCGAGCGCCCGCACGGTCACGGCCCATTCTTTGAAAGCAATCGGCATTTTGGACGTAAGGGAAGGGGTTTTGACAGTCATCCCGCGTGCGCAGCACAGACGCGACGGCAACGACGGGAGCGCGGCTGATTGTATGCGAGAACCCGCAAATCACCAAACTTCCCTGCATTTTCGCGGGATTCCAGCGGTCGTGACAACCGCCTTTACATCCGGTTTAGAGAGTTGTTCCCGCGAGCCTCTCCAGCACCTCGATCAGCGCTGCGAAGTCGTCGTCGGCGTGTCCCAGGCCGATCGCCCCGCTGAGGATCTCCCTGGCGAATGCCGCGCTGGGGAACGGCGCGCCGAGCGACTGGCCCTCCTCGAGGCACAGCCGCACGTCCTTGAGCATGTGCTCGAGCTTGAACAGCGTGCTGAAGTCGTGCTCGCGCATCGGGCCGGCCTTGAGGTCGAGCATCGCCGAGCCGCCCGATCCGGCGCCCATCACCTGAACGAGCGCGTCGAGGTCGACGCCGGCGCGGGCGCCCACGACCAGCGCCTGGCCGAGCACGGCGGCGTTCGAGGCCGCCACCGCGTTGTTGATGAGCTTGACCATCTGGCCGTGGCCGAGGGGTCCGGCGTGGACGACGGTCTCGCCCATGGCGTCGAGCAGTGGGCGCGCGCGCTCGACGTCCTCAGTCTCGCCGCCGCACATGATCGTCAGCGTCGCGTCCTCGGCCTTCGGCGACGAGCCCGTGACCGGCGCATCG
>JAFAZB010000025.1 GCA_019240015.1 Solirubrobacterales bacterium | reverse complement strand
GACACGCTCCCGCCGGTGTTCTGGAGCTCTGAAGGCGCCTGCGCCTTGACGTAGGCCTGAAGCGTCTGCGAGGAGCCGCCCGGGTTGTAGTCGACCGCCGCATTGCGCGCGGCCTGGGCAGCGAGTGCCGTCTCCTGATTGGAGTAGTCCTCGAAGCGGCCGAAGTAGACGATTCCTAGGATCACGAGCATCAGTACAGGTAGGATCACTGCGAACTCGACGAGTGCCGTGCCCCGCTCGTCCCGAGCCCGCTTGCAGATCCGCCGTGCCGTCCCGAACCAAACCGTCCGGCGGGCGCGTGCGGATTGCGCATTGCTCTGGTGAGCGGAGTGGCACACTGGGGCAATATCGGCGCGCCGTTGCCCAGCGCTGACTGCGAGAACCGCTAGTTGGACCCAGACCAAGGTCTAGGTGGCACCTAGACGTGGCTGGCGGTCGCACCGAAGATCGCCGAGATGCTCGAGCCGAGCAGGACCCCGACCGCGAGCACCACCAGCGCGATCACCCCGAGCAGCAGGGCGTACTCGGGCATCGTCTGACCCGCCGAGCGCCTGAGGGAAGCGGCGAGAGTGGTGCTGACAGCGGCCCAGAGCGTCGAGAGCGCGTTCACGTCGGTTCTAATCGCCCGCGCCGCTGCGCGACCCAACTAGAGCAATGGATGGCTCTACCTACACCAACGTGCAGGGACGCAAAAAACGCCCGCCCGGGACTCGAACGGTCCCGAGCGGGCGCAGAGGAGAGACTGCGGTGTTTTAGAGGTGGCTCGCGGTCGAACCGAAGAGGGCGGAGATGCTCGAACCGAGGAGCACCGCCACTGCGACCACGACGAGCGCGATCACTGCGACGAGGATGCCGTACTCGGCCATCGTCTGACCCTCCTCACGACGCACGCCCACCATCAGCGCGTTGGCGAAGTCAATAAGGCTGTTCAGCATTGAAGTTCACCTCCTCCCTGCTACTCGTGCCGGTTGGCCTGTTGGTGATATGGAGCGGGCGCAGGCCCACCGGCGCGGCTCTCGACCGGCGCTGTGTGTGGCTTGCCCGCCATGACCGCAACATCGGATTCCCGCGGACCGGGCCACGACAGAAGAACGGCTAGTTCGTCCTAGACCAAGGTGCTGAAGCGAGCAATTCCTCAGCTAACTCGGCGTAGCGCGGAGGGCATTCGGAAGAACGATTAGCCCGACCTAGACCTTGGTCGGATGGGCGCGCGGCGCTTGCGCGGCGACATTGTTTGCATGCGGCGCGATCCTCAGATGATCGTCAACCTCACGCGGGAGAACGTCGTCTGCGAACGGGCCTCGGTTGCGGCTCATGCGCTCACCCGGATGCGGGGGCTGCTTGGGCGCCGCACGATGCCGAGCGGCGAAGGCCTGCTGCTGAGACCCGCCTCATCGATCCACACCGCATTCATGCGCTTCCCGATCGACGTCGTGTTCCTCGACGGGAACCTCCGCGTGGTGAAGCTGGTCCCGCAGCTGGGACCCTGGCGTACGACCGCTGCGGCCCGGGAGGCGAAGGCGGTACTGGAGCTGCCGGCGGGCGAGAGCGCCCGGCGCAAGCTCGGCCTGCTCGATCGGCTCGCGATGATCGAGCCAGACGTCGTTCCGGTCGTCCAGCAGCTACCGGGAGCCGCCGGATCGAACACCGTCACCGGCGACCCCGCCAGCGGGTCGAGCGACTCGACCGGCGGAGCCGGCGCCGACGGAGCGCCGCGCGTGTTGCTGGTGGCGAGCGATCGGCGCTTCCGGGCCGTCGCCTCCGCGCTGCTGGCCCGGCGTGGGTACGCGGTCGCGATCGGCGACGGGAAGCAGGATGTCGCCGAGCTGGCCTCGCGCCAGCATTCGGACGTGGTGGTGATCGATGCCAGCGCGTCGCTGACGGCGGCCGCGCACGAGGCCGGCAAGCTCTCGAATCTGCGTCCCGCGGTGGGGGTGGTGGCGGTCGGCAACGAGCCGCAGAGCGGGCTCGCGGCGCTGCCGGTGATCCCGAAGTGGAACTCCTTCGAGACGCTATTTGCCGCGATCGAGCAGGCACGGGGCACGAACCGGCGAAATGAGGCTCGCTGTGGCGTTGGCCCCGCTTGAGCAGAGCGTCCGCCCGGGACTCAACCTCCCCGGCGTCGCTTTCACACGTCCCCGGGTGCTGGTGGCGCTGGCCGCGGCGGCGGTCGCCGCGCTGGTGCTGGCGGCCTATCCTTGGGGCCCCCAGGGCGCGATCGCCGCGTTTCTGTCCGCGGCACTCGTGACGATCGCGGCGTTCGACTATCGCAGCTTGACGATTCCCAACGGGTTGGTGCTGCCGGCAACGGCGATCGTGCTGATCGCCGGGCTGGCCTTCTATCCAGCGCGAGTCCCCGGGCTTGCCTTGGCCGGGCTGCTCGCCGCGGCGCTGCTCCTGATCCCCAACCTGGTGAACGGGTCGTGGATGGGGATGGGAGACGTCAAGCTTGCGCTGCTGCTGGGTCTCGTCCTCGGCTGGGCGGTCATCGGCGCGCTCGTGATCGCGTTCGTGGCGACGCTCCCGGTGTCGCTGTTGGCATTGGCCCGTGGGGGCGCGACAGCCCGCAAGGCGGCGATCCCATTCGGTCCGTTCTTGGCGCTCGGCGCGATTCTCGTGATGGTCATTCCCCGCCTGGCGGGTATTGGGAGTTGACGTGAGCGGCACCGCGGTGGGCAGAGCCGAACTCGGCGGGTGGCTCGAACTCGAGCGCTTCGACTATTCGAGGGTCGGGCAGCGGTGGGCGGTCCTGCGACTGCTCGGGCAGCTCGGAGTCACGCATGCGGTCCCCCGCGCGCCGACACTGCTGATCCACGAGGGGCGAGAGACCACTTACTACCCGGCGCGCGCGTGCGCGCTCGAACGGCGGCTCCTCGGGGGAGCAGGCGGCGCGACGCAGCAGCGTCTGTGGCGCGCGGCCTGGGCACTGCCGATCGAGCTGATCGAAGGCGACCGGGCGTTGTTCGAGCTGGCGGCGACCGGACGGCTGGGCCTCGGGTTGCCCGCGCCCGAGCTGCGGGGCATCAAGCTGGCGTCGCTACCGCTCACCAACGTCACGCAGCTGTATCCGGGGCGGCGTGTGCCCGTCGGACAGGTGCGACAGCGGGTGGTGGCGCTCGCGACCGCGGTCGCCGTCACCACCTCCTCGACGCCTGCGATCGGGCTCGCAGCGGCGAGTGGTCCCTCGGCGCCCTCGCTCGGTCCGGGCGGTGCGCCGTCCCGCGCAGCACAGCCCGTCGCGGCCCTGTGTACGCCGCAGCGCCCCGCAGGGCAGCCGCCCACGGCGAGCGCGCAGCCGGTCTCCCCGCCGGCGAACGGCAGGCCCGCACCGTGCCCGCTCCCGCCCCGACGCCACAAGCGGGCGGCCAAGCGCGCTGTCACCCACAGCAAGCATCGCAACACGCAAGCCCGGAACAGCGCCTCGACGCTCCCCGCCGCGACAGTGATTGCCACGCTCCAAAACCCCACCCCGGCGGCGGCGCTGGGCAGCGGCAAGGCGACCGGGGCGACGGGAGTCCGGCCGGCGACTGCGGTGCCGCTCCCGCGCGTCAATCCGATGGCGGCCGCCGGAACCGGCCGGATCGGTGGCGCCGGGCACCGCGCCAACGGCAACCCCACGGGCGGCGCCGCGCTCAAGCCGGCCGGCACGCTCACGCCGCGGCCTCCGGTCACGCTCGACGGAGATGACAACTCTCCGACGCTGGGCGGGTCGGTCCCGGCGCTGTCGCCTACTCCCGGCGTGCCGGGCTCGTGGACCGGGACCGTCAGCACCGACCCGGCGCTCGCCGGAGCGATCACCAATCTCTCCTCGCTGCTCGCCAACGGCAACCAGCCACCGCCGTTCCTGGTTCCGATCTACATGGAAGCGGGTCGCCGCTACCACGTTCCATGGGAGATCCTGGCTGGGATCAACGCGATCGAGACCGACTATGGGCGCGACCTCAGCACCTCCTCGGCGGGAGCGATCGGGTGGATGCAGTTCATGCCCGGCACCTGGCGGCAGTACGGGGTCGCGGCCGACGGCCACAAGGTCGCCAACCCGTACGACCCTCGCGACGCGATCTTCTCGGCCGCGCGGTATCTCGCCGCGAATGGCGGCGGGCAGGATCTGCCACGGGCGGTGTTCGCTTACAACCATGCGCTCTGGTACGTGGAGCAGGTGTTCACGCGCGCGCAGGCGATCGACGCCGACGTCCACATCGTCAAGACCTGGACCAAGCACGGCGTGATATCGGTGCGGATCGCGAACCGCCGCTTCAAGCACGGGGTCGCGACCTTCAAGGGCGGCTACATGTCGCATTACGACCGTCTGATCGCTGCCGCCAACATGGTCAGCGCCGCGAACTTCGCGTATCTGTACGGCGGCGGCCACGAGCAGCCGGCTCGATTCGAGCCGTTCGACTGCTCGGGCGCCGTTTCGTTCGTGGTCCAGCAGGCCGGCTACAAGGTCCCGACGACCGTCTCCGGCGACATCCCCTCGTGGCGGTTCCCCGCCGGGCCCGGTCCGGTGACGATCTTCTACAACCCGACGCACACCTTCATGCGGATCGGGAATCGCTACTTCGGGACCAGCGGCTTCGCCCGGCCGGGGGGAGGAGCGGGCTGGTTCAACACCAACAAGCTACCGGCGAGCTACGTCGCCCAGTTCCAGGTGGTGCACATTCCACGCCTCGGCACGGATTCGTTCGCGCGCTTCGCGGCCGGCCTGGGCGGCGGCAAGGCCGGCGGTGCCGGCGCCAACACCGGCGGGCAATAGCCACCGCGCGCCGGCTGGCGCCGGGCCACTCTGTACGCTGGCGACGCCCTAACTCGCGACACGAGTGTCGCGACACCAGGGCGCCTTTCCTCCCTGCCGGGGGGGCCAAATGGGCGAGATAGCCGGCATTCCCAACAAGCGACAGTCGACCGCGCAGGCGCTCGATCGGCTGACGGGACTCGTCGAAGAGATGGTCGGGCAGGCGCTCTCGGGGCGGACGATCGAGTCCGCTCGGGCTCGGGCGCAGGCGCTGGAACGAGGGCTTGTGAGCTCCGAGGGCACGACCCCACTCGTGCTCGCGAGCTTCGTCGCCGAGTTGCTGGGATCAGTGGCGGTCGACCTCGCCGCCGACCGGGCCAGGGCAAACGAGCTGATCTCCAAGCTCGAGGCCGAAACCGGGATCGATCGCATCGCCCTGGGACGCGAGGTGCTGCGACCGGCACAGCCGCCGCAGCTGCCGACCGACATCGCGATCGAGGTTCACCTGGCGCTGCTCGTGACCTTCAGCGGCGTGAGCGCTTCGTCGTTGTGGAGCCTATGGCCGAACGGAGAGTTGCGACACGTCTCGCACGCGGGGGAGTTCGAGCCCCTTGCCCAGCCAGCTCGCGAAGCTGCCCGCGCGCTGCTGGCCGATGAGCTGCCGATCGCCGGTCCCGAGGCCGGGATCAGGATCGAGCGCCTGCGCGAGCCTCCCGCGGCGCTGGTCGCATGCGGCCTCCCCGATCAGGCGGACCGAGTCGCGCCATTGCTCGAAGCGGCGGCGCCGACGATCCTGACGCTGCTCGACCGGGAACTGCTGCTCTCACGCGACGAGGGGTCCGAGCAGACGGTGATGAGCTCAGTCGAGCGCCGGCTTGCGCGGCTGCGGTTCGACCTCCACGATGGGCCCCAGCAGGACGTGCACCTGCTCGCGCAGGACCTCCGGCTGTTCCGTGAGCAACTCCGTCCGATGATCACCGCGGACGCAAACGCAGATCGGTTGCTCGGTCGGCTCGATGACCTCGAGGCGCAGGTCGTCGCGCTCGATGGCGACCTGCGGCGGCTCGCGACCTCCGTTCAATCGCCGTTCCTGCAATCGGGGTCGCTCACCGACGTGCTTGGCCAGATGGTCGACGCGTTCGCGGCGCGCACGGGCTTCGCCCCGACGATGCAGCTCGACGGCGACCTGTCGCGATTGAGCGATTCTCAGCAGATCACGCTGCTGGCGTTGATCCGCGAGGCGCTGACGAACATCCGCGAGCACAGCGAAGCCTCGGCGGTCGCGATCGCGATCTCCTCCGACGCCCGCAGCGTGAGCGTTCAGATCACCGACGACGGCCGTGGTTTCGACCCCGAAGCGACGTTGGTGCGCGCCGCACGCGCCGGTCGCCTGGGCTTGGTCGGGATGCACGAGCGCGTCCGCATGCTCGGGGGCCGGACCCAGATTGACAGCCGGCCCGGCGGGCCGACGGTGATCTCGGCCACGCTCCCGAGCTGGCCGGGAGGAGGAGGGTAGGGAGGCGGACGCGGGGCGAGCGCGGGGCGGACGGGTGCGCGCGGTCGCGGGTCGCGGGGCGGACGGGGCGGACGCGGGTCGAGCGGTCCTCGCGAGCGGGCGAGCGGTCCTCGCGATCATCAAGAAGCCCCCACTGGTGCCTCCGAAATTGGGCGCGTGCTAGATCGCGATCACGACGTCGCACCCCAGGCACACACCCCCCGACGACGGGAGACCATGTGTGCGATTGCGACGATCGGAGGCGAAGTGGCGCGCCCGCAGAGAACGACAGTCGCACGCCGAGCCGCAGCGCGCCGCGAGCCGCGGCCGCCGCTAGGCGATCCCGTGCTCGAGCGCGTAGCGCACGGCGCCCGCGCGGTTGGCGACGCCGAGCTTCCGGTAAATGTTGGTGAGGTGGAACTTGATCGTGTGCTCGCTGATCCACAGGTCGCGGCTGATCGCCGCGGTGGTCATGCCTGCGGCGACCGCCGAGAGGATCGAGCGCTCGCGATCGGTCAGCGCCGGGAGCTGCGGCTCATCCGGCCCGGCAGGGTTGTGCGGCGCGCCGGAGGGAGCGTGGAAGACCGCCCCGCTCGAGGCCTGCCGGAGCACCGACGCGATGTCCACGGTGTGCGCGCTCTTCAGCACATAGGCGCTGGCGCCGGCGTGCAGAGCCGAATCGATCAGGGCGCGATCGTCGCACGCCGACAGGACCACCGTCTTGACCTCTGGCCAGTCCTGGCGGATCCGCTCGATCGCCTCGACGCCCACCACGCCCGGCATCTTCAGGTCCATCAGCACGAGATCCGGTGACCGGCGCTCGATCAGCTGCATCAGCTCGGGCCCGGAATGGGCCTCGCCGACGACGTCCATGTCGTCGAGGTGCTCGATCGTGCGCCGGATGCCGGCGATGATCAGCGGGTGATCGTCGGCGAGCAGCACCTTCAACGTGCCGGTGCCGTTGGTGCCGCGCTCGACGGCGGGGTCGTGCAGTAACGCGCTCAAGTCTCTCATCTCCTGTCCGGCCGATGCGCGAGAACGCACTGGCGGACAGGCATGGTTTCGACCGTTGCGGCGGCTTGCTGATCCGTGATTTGCCGCAATCGACGGCCGTTGTTTGCCGCAAACCGCCGCTACCGCGGCTCCGAGGGCGCCGGCGCCCAGAGCCGCCAGATCACGATTGCCTCGATCGCCAGGTACGGCACCATCTTCAGCAGCGCTCCGTCGGTATGCGCATACGCCGCCAGCCAGCCCAGCAGCGGTACCAGCCATAGCGCCGAGAGCCCGGGGGACAGCAGCGCGATCGGGACCAGGGCCAGCACCACGAAGTGCTCCCACACGACGGGGAAGCCCACCAGCGCCGTCATCACCGCCAGCCCGAAGGCGCGGCGGTCGCCATCCGGCCTTCGAGCCACCCGCCAGATCATGACCAGCAGCCCGCACGCAGCCAGCACCGTCCCGGCCCTCGCCAGCTCGAGCGGGAAGCCGGCCGCGAGCAACGCCCCCGTCAGCGAGATGCCGGCTCCTTCCGAGATCAGCGACACGTTGGCGGCCATCGACGGATAGCTGGTCAGCCCGGCGAACCCGATCAGGCCCCAGGCCGCCAGCGTGCCGGATGCCCCCAACGCCACCGCGGTCAGCAGCGCTCGCCGG
>JAFAZB010000475.1 GCA_019240015.1 Solirubrobacterales bacterium | reverse complement strand
GGGGGTTCGTGATCAGGGGCGGGGGATAGGGCCTTGGGGGGTCGCGACGCGGGGTGGGGGGGCGGGGCGGGGGGGCGGTCGCGCGGCGCGGCCGCCTACTCCTCCTCGGACTGCGCCCGCTCGCCGGGCCAGATCCCGGTCAGGTGGTAGAACGAGCGGGCGCTGACGCGGTCGACGGCGGCTGCGACGCCGGCCACGGTGGCGGCCTCGAGCGCTTTCGCGCCGACCACCTTCGGCAAGCTGGCCTCGGCCGTGGTGGCGTTCGGGGGCTCCGCGTCATCGATCGCCGACCACAGGCTCTTGAACACGCTGTGGCCGAGCTTGGCGCCGATCAGGGCCGCGATCAGGGCGAATGGCTTGTACAGCAGCTTCATCGACGGCAGCCTACCCGCTGGCGGGTTGCGCCCGGTGGCCAATCGCCGATCGCGGCAATGCTCCGGTTGTCGGTGGTGATCTGGGGTGGTTCTGGGTAAGTATTGGAGCCCAGATGCTCGACGAAGACCGAACCCAGGAGGATGGCGGCGCGGAAGAGCTGCTCCGTCGGGCGTTGCTCGACGATTCCTCGGCGGTCGCGGTCTCGTTGCGCATCGCGGGCTTGCCGGTGAGCGATGCGGTGACGGTCATCTTCCACGGGCGCCGCGACCTGGGGACGCTCCAGACCTATGTCACCTACGGCAGCCGCGGCGCCGGAGCCACGGTCGCGGCCAGCGAGCTGCTCCGGGTTCCGTGCGATCTCGACCTGGCCGACGCCGGCGACCGGGATGAAGCCGAGCGGCTGTACGTGGAGCAGGCGACCGCGCTGCGTGACGCGCTGGTCGGCGCCGACACCGTCCTCGACGTGTGGCGCGAGCCGCTCGGCGAGCTGGTGGGCAGCTGTGTCGCGATCGACCACTCGGTCGAGCTGTCGGTCAGGCTCCCCGCCCCACGGTTGCTCCCCACGGCGCTCGTCGCCCCCGACTCGCAGCTCGTGGTGACGCCCGTGTGCGGCGCGCGGACGCTGGCCGAGGGGCGTCCGCCGATGGGGATCGCGTGCGCCCGGCAGGACCTGACGCGGGTATACCCGCTCGCCGACGACCCCGAGCGGTGCGTCGAGGACTTCCTGGTCCAGGCCGCCGACCACGCCCGTGCGCTGGCCGAGCGGCTCGAGCATCAGGAAGCCTCGGTCGAGCGCTTCCTCGAGCTCAGCGATTCGTAGGGCCGGGCCCGCCCCCGCGGTGGGCGCCGTCGGCCGGCGCTAGCGTGACCCGGAGTGCGGCGGCTCTACTTCGTCCTGATCGGGCTCGGGCTGGTGCTGTTCCTCGCGGTCAGCGCGCTGCTCGCGCGGGTGTTCAGCGTCGACGGCGCCGAGCGCTCCGCGATCACCGCGATGCTGCGCGCGGAGGCGGGTGGTGATCGGGCCGCGATGGCCGCCGCGATCCAGGACTGCCAGGCCAGTGCCGCCTGCCGCGCCCGGGTCGCGGCTGACACGTCGACGCTGCGCCGGCCCGGGACCGTGTCGATCATCCAGCTGCAACCATCGAGTGGCTTCTCGCTGACCAGCACGCTCGGCACGGCTCGAGTGGCGTGGGAGGTCGGCTCCTCGCTGCCGATCGTGCAGTGCGTGCGCGTGCGCCGGGCCGGCGACGCGCTGTCTGGGCTGCACATCGAGCTGCTCGAGATCAGCGGGCGCATTCCGAGTGACGCCGCCTGCCCGGCGCGGTTCTGAACGCGCGCGGCTAGCGCGCGCTAGTGGCTGGGAAGCCGGACCGGGCTGCGCTCGGGCTCGCGCGCGGGGCGCCGCTGCCTCGAGGGCAGACGATCGCCGAGCCGCCCGTGCTCGCGGATCCGGATCCGCGCCTGGTCGGCGTCCGGTAGCGGGAGCCCGCCGCCCGACGGGTCGGGGGGTGCCGGCGAGCCGCCAGGGCCGCGTCCCCAGCCGTCGTCGCCGCCCGAGTCAGAGCGCCGAGGCGGAGGCGGCGTGTCACGAAGCGCGGGGATCAGCAGCACCGCAACACACCCGAGTCCCAACAGATGCATCCCGGCGATGAGCAGCATCAGCTGCGCGTCTCCCGACATGGGGCCAAGGTTAGCGCTGTGTGAAGGCCAAGAAAAGTTCCTGCCTGCAAAGGTAGGAGAAGTCTCATCGAGTGCGTTACGGGGCCCGAGCGGCTGCCGGCGCCCGGCGGGGAGAGCCCCTGTGCGGCCGCGCGTCTCGCCTCCCGAGGTGCTTGTACCATCGACTTCGCGATGGCCGTCACCGACACCACAGCAGTGACAGTCGCCCGGCGCGAGCCGGGCGGTTCGCGCTCCGCGCGCCGCCTGCGGCGCGAGGGCAACGTGCCCGGCGTGGTCTACGGGGGCGGCGAGGATCCGGTCGCGTTCCAGGTCGACGCGCGGGTGCTGCGCCAGGCGCTGGCGCACGGCGGCGCGGTGATCGAGCTGAGCATCGACGGCGCCGGG
>JAFAZB010000434.1 GCA_019240015.1 Solirubrobacterales bacterium | reverse complement strand
GGATGCGCGACGCGCCGAGCGCCGAGGTGCTGGCCGGCCAGGCGCCGGCGCTGCTCGCGTCGTTCGACCTCTCCGAGACGCGGGCGCTGGCGCTGGTCCGGGCTGCCCGCGAGGTCGCCGGCGGTCGCGTCGACCTCCATTCCCCAGATCACGAACGCGGATGGCGAAGGCTCCGCATGATTCGCGGCATCGGCAGCTGGACCGTGCAGACCCTGGCGCTGACCGGGCAGGGCCGGCTGGACCAGCTCCCGGCAGGCGACCTCGCCTTCTTGAAGCTGGTGGGCCGCCTGCGCGTGGGCGATCCGTGGGCCCGCGCCACCGAGGATGAGGTGAGCGAGTTCTTCGCCCCCTACGCGCCGTGGGCGGGGATCGCGGGGGTGCACGCGCTGCGCTCGGGAGCGGGCGGCGCCGCGAGCAGCTTGAAGGGTTAGGCCCCGCCACCCGCGCCACGGCGGGCGGCTCACGTGCACGAGCCGGTCCGGATCCCCTGGTTGAACGCTCCCGTGAGCTCGGCGACGGTGACGGTGCCCGCGCTCCCGGGGATCGTGGGATGCCCGGCTTCGGCGGCGATCTCGTCGTTGACGGCCGTCTCGTCCCCTGGCCCCAGATGCACGGCCTGACTGCTGGGCTCGAGCGAGGTGAAGTACACGCCGGAGAGGCAGAGGACCAGCCGCTCGAGGATCGCGGGCGACCGGCTGGCCGTGAGGCCGACCTGATCCTCGATCGAGCGGTTGAACAGATCCGATGCCAGCAGCGCTGTCGCTGCGTCGCCGAACGGCGCCACGCGCTGGCCGATGAAGCTCACCGGGAGGTCGATCGCGCCCTGTGCGGCGCAGTAGTACGGGCGGCTCGCGCGCTGCACGCGAACCGTCCCGCACGCAGCCGGCGTGTGGTCGACGATCAGCAGGGCCGGTGGGTTGAAGGCGATGTTGTTGGCGCTGAAGACCGCCACCCAGAAACCTTCGAGCCCCGCCCCCAGGGTCCGCAGCTTGCCTGGGAGGTCGAGCCCTCCGAGCCCTACCAATCGCGCTCGCGGGCCGTGGCCGCGAGCTCGCAGATGGGGCAGAACGGCGGGGGTTGCGCTGCGCCCGGCCGTGGGAGGGAACCGGATCGCGACCTCGCCGGCCGCGGGAGTGGTGGTGGGGCCGGTCGCGCTCGTATGCGTGGTCGCCGACCCAGCATTGCCCGTAGCGCCGGGCTGATGGCCGGCGGACGCGCATCCGCCCGCCGCCGCCAGCGCCAGCATCGCGACGAGCGCCGCACGGTCGAGCCTCATGGCGCCTGCAGCGACGCGATCGCGTTGCGGCCCGCGCCCAGCGGCACGCTGGCGCTGGCGGTGTGGAGCCCGTGGGCGACCTGCACGATCGCGGCGGGGCCGGCCGAATCGCCGTCGATCCGGAGCGTCACTCCGCCGGACTGCGGCGAGACGACCAGCCGATCGCGCGACCCCGAGCGCGGTCGCAGGTTGCTGATCGTGGCGCCGAAGCCGGGACCGATCACGTCCACGGTCGCCGCGTCACGTCCTGTGGCCCCCGTTCCGTCGAGCGTCACCGTGACCCGGTCGCTGGCCGGTAGCTCGTAGATCGGCTCGGGATCCGCCCTCCAGATCTCGTTCAGCGCGGGCCGCAAGGCCACCGCGCCGGGAATCTGGTTCACGAACCTGCCGTCGAGGAAACCCAGCCGTCGTCCGTCGGCGGTCTGGATCAACAGGTGGCCGTGTGCGGCGGGATTGCCGCTCAGCGAGATCGTGTCGGTCCCGGTGCCCCCGCGCCCGCGGCAGAAGGGGCACGGCTGTGGACGCAACACGGCCGAGAGTGGGACCAGCGCCATCTCGTTCTGGAGGCCGGTGCCGCCCCACACGGCGTCGGGCATGCTCGGCTCCGTCGCCACCAGATAGCTCCAGGTCTCGGAGCCCGAGTCGACGGACACCGCCTGGGTCGTGCCGGGCTTGTTGTTGTCGTAGACCAGGATGTCGTAGTGGCCACCTCCAAGGTCCGCGATCCCGATCGGGGTGATCGCATGGCCCTCACCCGTGAGCGCGCTCCAGATGTCGAGCGTGTAGAGATCGCCGGAAGGGTTCGCGAACGCACGCTCGAGCGCGGCGATGATCCCGGTGGGGGTGTCGAACCGGCGGGCTGCCAGC
>JAFAZB010000390.1 GCA_019240015.1 Solirubrobacterales bacterium | reverse complement strand
TTCGGATGAGCGCCACCAGCGGACAGCAACGCAACGGAGGGGTCACCGACGCGCTCCCCGGGCTCGCGCGACTCGCCGCCGGAGCGTGGCTGCGGACCGCGTCCTGGGGCCTCGGTGCGTCGGTCAGGGTCGGCGGCCGCGTCGCGCGGGCGGTGGTCGATCCCGGTTCGGCGGGCGCGCTCGCGCAGGAGCTGCGCAGCTCATTGCGCGACCAAGCGCGCGAGCTGCTGGGCGTCGCCGAGCTCGACGATCGGATCAAGCAGCTGCTTGCGGGGGCGGGCGGAGGTGGCGACGATCAGCGGCGCAACGGACGCTCCGCGGACGCCGAGGCGCTGCGCGTGCGCGGCGCCGAGCTGCTGCGTGAAGCCGCCGACGTCGAGGTCCAACAGCGCGAGCACCCGGCGTATGGCCGGATCCTGTCCGAGCTGGCACCCGACGAGGGTCGGATCCTTCGCCTGCTGGTGATGGAAGGGGCCCAGCCCTCGGTGGACGTGCGCGCCGCAAACCTACTCGGCGTGAGCTCGCAGTTGGTGGCGGCGGGGCTGAACATGATCGGGGCCCAGGCGGGATGTCGGGACCGCGACAGGGTGCCCGCGTACCTGAACAACCTCGAGCGCCTGGGGCTGATCTGGTTCTCCCGCGAGCCGGTCGACGATCCGATCGCCTATCAGGTTCTGGAGGCGCAGCCGCAGGTGCTGGATGCGATCAAGCGTGCGAGCCGGGCCAAAACCGTGCAGCGCAGCATCCATCTGACGCCATTCGGCAGAGACTTCTGCGAGGTCTGCCTGCCGCTCGACACGGTCGAGCTCGAGGCGCTCTCGATGCGCGAAGAGTGAGCGCCGCGCCTCCGGCGTGGGCCGGCGTGGGTTGACGATTCCCACCAGTGCCACCACTCCGCCGACCAGCGCCAGCCCGGCGCCGATCCCGATCCCGATCCTGAACGCGTGCACCGAGGCGTCCACCAGCGCGTGGTGCACGGCGGCACGCTGACCGACCGGCACGGCGCCGGCGTCGGTGACCAGCGGCCTCGCGCGCGCGTGCCTGACCGCGAGCCGGGCGGCGGCGCTCAGCGGCGAACCCCGCAGGTCGTGATCGAGCCGGGAGGCAAAGCTGCCGGCCACGACCGCGCCCAAGGCCGCGATCGCCAGCAAGCCGGCCACCCTCGCGACGGCGTTGTTGACACCGCTGGCGAGGCCCGAATGTCCCGGCTGCACCGAGCCCAGCACGGTCGCGGTCAGCGGCGCGACCGTGGCCGCCATCCCGAGGCCGAAGACCAGCACTCCTGGCAGGATCTGCCCGAGATAGCTGGCCGACGCGCCCGCCCGCATTAGCAGCAGGAGCCCGGTTCCTGCGACCAGCGGCCCGCCCGCCATGAACGCGTGCGGACCGAGCCGGTCCGCGAGCGAGCCAAAGCGCCGCGACAGCGCGAACAGCATGATCGTGATCGGCAGCAACGCCAGGCCTGCCTCGATCGGCTTGTAGCCACCGACCTGCTGGATGAACAGCACCAGGAAGAACGTCGCCACCCCGAGGCCGGCGTACAGCAGCAGCGTGGTCAGATTGCCGACGGCGAAGTTCCGATTGGTGAACAGGTGCAGCGGCATCATCGGCTCGGGACTGCGGCGCTCCCAGAGCAGGAACACCGCCAGCAGCAGCACGCCCGCGAGCAACGGCACGATCACGCGGCCGTCCGACCAGCCGTAGACGGGCTGCTCGATCAGCGCGAACACCGGGCCGCCCAGCCCCAGCGCGCACAGCGCCGCGCCGAGCAGATCGACGTGACCGGGCGAGCGGCTATCGGGCGGGAGCCGGCTCAGCAGCACCAGCGTGATCGTCACCGGAACCAGATTGATCGCGAAGATCCACCGCCACGAGGCGAGCTGGACGAGCGCGCCACCGCCGAGCGGCCCGACCACGGTGGCGATTCCGGTCCAGGCGGTCCAGCTGCCGATCGCCCCGGCGCGCTGCTGTTCGCCGAACGTGTCCATGATCAGCGCCAGCGTGCTCGGCACCAGTAGGGCACCGGCGATTCCCTGCGCGGCGCGGGCGCCGATCAGCAGTCCGGCGCTGGGGGCCAGTGCGCACAGCAGCGAGCAGGCGCCGAACGCCGCCAGGCCGCTGGCGAACACCCGCCGGCGTCCGAACAGGTCGCCCAGCGAGCCGCCCACCAGCAACAGCGACGAGAGCGTCAGGAGATAGGCCTCCACCACCCACTGCTGCTCGGCCAGCCCGCCATGAAGGCCGGCGCGGATCGCCGGCAGTGCCACGTTCACGATCGTGCCGTCGAGAAACACGACCGCCGAGCCCAGGATGCTCGCGGTGAGCGCGATCAGCTGGGTACGCGATGCTCGCACCCCACCCAGCCTAATAACCGGGCATGCCGCCCCCCCGTCCGTCAGCCGGTGCCTTCTCCGAACACCGAGTTCGGCTCGTAGCCCGCGAAGCTGACGCTCTGCGCAAACGGGAGCTTGGTCTTCACGATCACGCAGTACGTGCGCGCGCGGTCGGCGCTCGGCACGCAGGTGCGATAGATGCTTCCCGGCTCGATCGCCAGCGTGGTCATATGGCTCGCGTTGGCGCGGAACTCAGCGGGCGCGCGGTCGCCGATCCAGGCCTCCGCGCGGCTGACCGCATCGCGCATCGCCCGCTGGTGCGCGACCACGGCGGGGTGGTGAGCGAGGCCCGCGCCCAGCAGCGCGACGGTGACGAGCGCGACCGCGACGCTCCCGCCGTAGTTGCGGGCGACCACAGCCGGCAGGTCACCGCGCATCCGCCGCAGCGCCAGCCCGAGCGGCCGCGATAGGAGCACCACCGCGATCACGTTCAGCACCAGTCCGGCCAGTACCGCCGCGAACAGCGTCTGCGTCTCCCCGGTGGGCGGAAGCGCGTGTCCGACCACCGAATCGAGCACGGTCGCCGCCGCAAACGTCGGCCACAGCCAGGCGCCGCGCCACCGCCAGCGCGCACGGGCGAGCCAGGCACGCTCCATCTCTGCAAGGGTAGTGGCGGCCGTAGGCCCCGCCGGCACCCGCGACCCGCCACCTGGTTGCAATCGAGCTTGCCCACCCGCCCGGTGGAGTAAGCTCGGCACGCCCGATCGAGGAGGCGTGCCGGAGATCCCGGGGCGGCTTCGCAAGCGGGGCCGAGCGGAAGATCCCGGTCCGGCCCAAGGACGAAAGGGAAGCGAGACATGGCTACCCACACGGCTACGCCGAGCGCGCCGGAGCAGAGCGCGACCGAGCACCTCGCGCTTGAAGACCGGATCTGGCTGTTGCGCGCGATGCTGCTGATGCGCGGCATCGAAGAGCGCGCGATGAGCCTCTACCGCCAGGGTAAGGTGCCCGGCTCGTTCTACGACGGGTTCGGCCAAGAGGCCGTATCGGCGGGCGCGGCGTTCGCGATGGCTCCGCAGGACAGGCTATGCATCCTGCATCGCGACCTCGCAGCCCACATCATCCGCGGCGTGTCGCCCGCGCAAATCCTGGGCCAGTACCTGGGGCGCGAGAGTGGCATCACGCGCGGGCGCGATGGCAATGTGCACTTCGGCGACCGGCGACTCGGGTGTGTGGGGATGGTCTCGATGCTGCCCGACATGATTCTGGTGGCGACCGGGATGGCGATGGCCTTCAAGCTGCGCGGCGAGCGGCGCTGCGCGCTGACCTGGTTCGGCGACGGGTCCACTTCGCGCGGAGACTTTCACGAGGCGATGAACTGGGCCGGGGTGCAGAAGCTGCCCGTCGTATTCGTGCTCGAGAACAACCAGTACGCGTACTCGACGCCGCTCGACAAGCAGTTCGCGGTCGACCCGGTGGAGCGGGCGGCCGCTTACGGCTTCGTCGGGCTGACCGTCGACGGCAACGACGTCGAGGCGATGTTCGAGGCCACCCGAGCCGCCCGTGAGCGGGCACTGTCAGGGGGCGGCCCGACGTTGATCGAGGCGATGACGATGCGCATGCACGGCCACGCCGCCCACGACGACATGAAATACGTACCGACTGAGCAGGTGGAGGAGTGGCGCAAGCGCGATCCGATCGAACGCCAGGAGCTCCGGCTGGGTGAGCTCGGGGTCGACATCGAGGCGCTCCGGGTCGCGGTGCAGGAGGAGATCGAGGCCGCGGCGCAAGAGGCGCTCTCCGCCCCGATGCCCGACCCCGCGGGGGCCACCGACGGCGTGTTCTGCGAGCGCGAGGCCGAGCCGCTCGGGGACGGTCAAGCGCCCTGGAGCGGGTTCGCCGCCCGCGCGCTCGACGCCGGCGCCGAGCCATCCCGCAACGCCGAGGCAGCGGCCGCCACGGAGGCGCTGTCCTGATGGCGACCATGACCTACCTCCAGGCGATCTCGGCCGCGCTGCGTGACGAGCTCCGCGCCGACGAGCGCGTGATGGTGATGGGCGAGGACATCGGCGTGTTCGGCGGCGCCTTCAAGGTCACCGACGGATTCATCGAGGAGTTCGGGGCCGACCGAGTGATGGACACACCGCTGGCCGAGTCGGCGATCATCGGCACGGCGATCGGAGCCGCGGTGGTGGGCATGCGTCCGGTCTGCGAGATGCAGTTCGCCGACTTCATCTCATGTGGGTTCGACCAGCTCGTGAACGTGGCCGCGAAGATGCACTACCGCCAGGGCCTGGCGGTGCCGATCACCGTCCGCCTGCCCTCGGGCGGCGGCTTCTCGGGCGGCCCTTTCCACTCCCAGAACCCCGAGGCGTGGTTCATGCACTCGCCGGGGATCAAGGTGCTCGCGCCGTCGACGGCGGCGGACGCCAAGGGCCTGCTGCACGCCGCGATCCGCGATCCCAACCCGGTCTGCTTCATGGAGCACAAGCACCTCTACCGGCGGGTCAAGGACGAGGTGCCCGACGGGATCTTCGAGACGCCGATGAACGCGCGCGTGGCGCGCGCGGGCAGCGACCTGGTGGTGATCACCTACGGGGCGATGGTCCACCTCGCGCTGGAGGCGACCGACGACCTCGACGGCGCTTCGGTGGAGGTGCTCGACCTCCGCTCGCTGGTGCCGCTGGACGTTCCGGCGATCCTCGACTCGGTCGCGCGGTGCTCGAAGGTGGTGGTCGTCGACGAGGCAAACGGGACCTGCGCGGC
>JAFAZB010000372.1 GCA_019240015.1 Solirubrobacterales bacterium | reverse complement strand
GAGCGTGAAGGAGGTCGCGTACCTGCTCGCCCGACCCCCAAACCACGACCGGGCCGTTGCGGTCGAGCACTTTTTTCACGAGCGAGGGGACGACGTGCGACGCCTCCCCTTGCCAGCGGTAGCGACCCCCGTAGGCGTTGAACGGCCGCACGATCGCGATCGGCAACCCGTACTTCTCGTAGACGTAGCGTGACTGGAGCTCGAGTAGCCGCTTGGCCCAGCCGTAGCCCTGATTCACGCTCTCAGGGAGGCCCTGATTGACCGGGAGCTCGGGAGTCGGGACCGGCGCGTCGTCGGGATATACGCAGCTCGAGCTCACCATCAGCACCCGCTGTACTCCTGCTGTCACGCAGGCTTCCAGCACATGAAACGCCATCAGGCTGTTGTCTCTGAGCATCTCCGGGCTGTTGTCGATACTCGCGAGCATCCCGGACGTCCGGGCAGCCAGGTGAAGCACCACGTCCATGCCCGACGCGGCCGTTTGTGCGACCTCCAGATTGCGGAGGTCGCCCTCGACTAGCTCTATCTCGGCGAGGTGCGCCAGGTTGTTCTGTGAACCCGTTGACACGTCGTCCACCACGCGCACATCAGCGCCCTGTGCCAGCAGGTCCTCCACCAGATAGCTGCCGACGAACCCAGCTCCGCCAGTAACGAGCACGCGTCGCCCCGCCCACTCGTATACACCCGAAGTGATTTCGTGTGCCGCATACGAGGTCATCTCATGATGGCTCTCGGGGGCGGACTGCGCCGGAGCAGCTCCTTGGTCAACAGGAGCCAGACGAATGCAGAGTTGTACTTGAGGTATCGGGGTCCGAGCCGCGCAGGCTCATGAATCAGGCGGTGCAGCCAGGTAAGACCACTGCGCTGGATCCACGCTGGCGCGTAAGGCTTGGCGCCAGAGATCAAGTCGAATGCGCCGCCGACGCTGACGCAGACTCGACGTCCGAGTCGCCCCGACGCAAGCGCCGTCCAGTAATACTGACGTGGCACCCCGAGGCATACGAACACGAGCTCCGCGCGGCTGTAGTCGATGCGCTCCAAGCAGTCGGCGACGTACAGGTCGTCGATCACGCCTGGGGGGGCGTCATAGAGCAGCGCGAAGTCTGCGTTCGGATAGTGGGACGGACCAGCATCACGCAGCCACTCGTGCACGCCCGCAAACCCGCCGATCACGGCAACCCGCGTCCGTCGCGCGAGCCGCACGAGCAAGCGGTCGGCCAGATACGGGCCGTAGACGCGGTCGCCCAGCCTGGCCCCCTTGGCGTTCATGCACCACACCAGTGGCATGCCATCGGGCACGATCAGGTCGTAATGGAGCAGCGCCTCGCGCATCTGGGCGTCAAAGCAACTCTCCGAGATGCCCATCGTGTTGATCGCGTCAATCGTGATCGCCCCGCCTTGAGAATCCGCGAGCGCGTGGTTGACAAGCTCCACGACGTCGTCGTAGGTGACTTCCGCGAGTGGGATGCCGAACAGCTGTGTTGTGCGGAGCGCAAGCGAGCCGAAGGGGGTCTCACTGCGACTGCTCACAGCGTCGCGGTAAGGCATCGCGGCATTCATGGACGGTTGCTACGTGAGCCGATCCCGTAGCCCGCGCCGTTCGGTGAGTGCCGGGTTGAGCGAGGCGCCGGTTCCCCTGTCCGGCTTCGCACCGTTGGCCGGTACCGCCCGGCCGGCGGGCCTGGCACGGGACGGCTCCTCGCTCACCGGCCGGGTGCCGTTGTGGCGAGGCGTGGCCTTAGGTCCAGTGTCCCCGTAGCCGTCGGCATAGGGGTACTGATACGGGCCGTCCCCTCCGACCGAGTTGACCACGATCCCGAGGATCGGCGCGTCGAGGTGATGGAGCTGTTGGCGCAGACGACGTGCGTGATCGCGCACGGTATTCCCGAGCCTGCTCACCACGATGACGCCATGCACCATCGTGATGAGTGGGATCGCGTCGGAGACCATTGCAGCAGGCGGCGTGTCGATGATGATCAGGTCATAGTGGTCCTCGAGCCACGCCAGGAAGTCCGCCATCCGGTGGGATTGCAACAGGTCGGTCGGGTCGGGAGGTCGCGGTCCGGAGACGAGGACGTCCATCGAGTGAGCCATGCCGGGGTTGTCGTCCGTGATTGGGAGGGGCAGTCGCATGATCGCCTGGGCGCTGGGCACATCGCCGGCGAGCACGCTGGTAAGGCCGTCTCGAGCGGGCAGGTCGAAGCGACTCGCGAAGCTCGGTTTGCGGAGATCAGCCTCGATCAGCAGAGTTCGGGTGCCGCTGCTCGCCGCCGCCACCGCGAGCCCCCAGGAGACAGTGCTCTTCCCATCGTCCCGGTCGGGCGAGGTCACGAGGACCGAGCGAATGTCACGGCTCAGACTGAAGTAGCGCAGGTTTACCCACAGCATCCGGAATGCTTCGCGCTGCGCCGCGGGGATCGCCAACAGAGCGGGATCGGCCCGTCTAATGGCAGCACTCTCTGGCATCGCGGCGAGCAGTGGCCGCTCGAATATCTGCTCCACTTCCGCCGAGTCGCGCACCCGTCGGTCGAGTGCTTCGACGATCAGGACGAGCGCGACGGCGAGCAGCACGCCGAAGAATGCTCCGAGCGCTCCATTACGTACGGTCTGGGGCGATGATGGCCCGCGCGGCACTTCCGCAGGCTGGACAAGCTCGGCGTCGCCGGTTTGAAGCGAGGCCAGTACGCCCAGCTGACTGAGACGCTGCTGGAGCGACTGTCCGAGCGGTCCGAAGCGCTGGGACTTCGGCAGCGCCGCAATCTGCTGCTGGAGCGGCACCTCGGCGGAGAAGATCGTGGCGCGGTCCGCGTCACGACGGAAGGCGATGTACTGCGTGCCGAAGGTGTTTGCGAGTTCTGCCGCGAATCCCGGCGTACGCGCCGTTGCCTGAATCGAGACGAGATCGGACTGGCCGTCGCTGCTCACGCCAATCGCAGACGAGACTTGGTTCTCGGTCAGTCCGGGAATCTGCGCCGCAGTTAGCGCCGCCACCCGTGGCAGCGAGACCAGCCCCAGGTTCGTGGCTGCCTGCCGCGTCGGATCAGGCTGGTTTTGCACGAACGACGTCCCGAACAGCTTTTGGTCGAACTCGGGGTCACGGAACAGCAGTTCCGCCCTCGCCGTGTACTGCTTCTTCTGCAGGAAAGAGAGCCCGACGGCAGCGCCGGGAATCAGCACGACGCACAGGAGGAAGATCCACAGTCGTCGCCGAAACGCACTGATCATGTACCGCAGGTTGAAGTCCGAATCCGCGGACATCATCGCGGCGAGGATACCCGGCTGCTAGCGGTGCGGTAGCAGTACGTGCAGGGAGATCTGCAGGTCGAGGTGTAGTCTGGCGCGCTCAAAGTCGGCGAACGAGGAATACGTCGATTGACGGCGAGCCGGGTGCTGAGGTCCAAGCTGGCGAAGCGGCGCGTATGGAGGCGCGTCTTCCTCGAGCGGCTCACAGAGCCACTTCATCTCAATGCACTCTCGCTGCTCGTGCTCGGCTTCGGGTCGTACCGCTCGAAGACGGCCTGGGATCTGGTCGTCCGCCAGCCTTACGCGTTCGGCGCCCTCGAGGCGGCAGACATCGCCCTGGCCAGCGGCCTGTCCGCCGTCACGCTGATCGAGGTGGGCGTGGCGAGCGGTGGCGGTCTCTTGAACCTCGCCTCGATCGCCGACAGGGTGTCAAACGAGACCGGTGTTCGATGTGAGGTCCACGGGTTCGATAGCGGCGCCGGTATGCCTGCGGCGGTCGACTACCGTGACCATCCCGACCTCTACCAGGAGGGCGACTTCGCGATGGACGAGGTGGCCTTGAGGGCCGCCCTTCCGGAAGGCACAAAGCTGCATCTCGGGCCGCTCTCCAGCACGATCCCGAGATTCCTGGCAGACGCGAGTTTTTCCGCGCCAGTCGGGTTTGTCGCGCTGGACGTGGACTACTGGTCGTCCACGGTCGATGCACTCGAGCTGCTCAAGGGCCAGCCTGAGAGTTATCTTCCTCGGACCGTCGTGTATGTGGACGACGTCGCGCTAAACGAGCACAATTCAGCAGCCGGCGCCAGCTTGGCGATCCGGGAATTCAACGAGGCGACACCGAGCCGGCGGCTGGAGCGTCACGCTTTTCTCGAGGATCGTCGGATCTTTCGGAACGCCGCATGGATCAAGCAGACGATGTTCCTCCATGTGTTGGATCACCCGCGACGCGCGCAGCCCGCGGTCGTACACACGAAGCGCCACATGGAGAACCCCTACCTCGGGGCCCCGCAGCCGAAGGAGCTGTTTCACCCAAGACGCCCACCGGGTCGTTAGGCGCTGGGCGGGACCTGCGGCGGGACATCAGCCCGGACCCAACCTACGCAAAAAGCGTCATTCTTGTGTAATGCTGCGCTTCTAGCAGTCGAACCAGCAGTCGCCGTGAGGGCTGGGTCGCCAGGGACCCAGCGCCCGTATTTGCGTTGGGAGGAGGCGCGGTCGAATGGACGACGGGTTGGTGGTGGTCGCGGGCGCCGGCGGGTTCATCGGAGGCTGGCTCGTGGGCGCCCTGCTCGAGGACGGCGTGAGGGTCCGGGCAGTTGACGTAAAGCCAGCGGACGAGTGGCATCAGATGTTCGCCGATGCAGAGAACCTGGTGCTCGACTTGCGCCTCGCAGACGCCTGCAATTGCGCGCTGCAAG
>JAFAZB010000355.1 GCA_019240015.1 Solirubrobacterales bacterium | reverse complement strand
GCCTCGATCAGCTCGAGGCCCTTGTTCATCAGGGTGGCGGAGTCGATCGTGATCTTGCCGCCCATCTCCCAGGTGGGGTGCGCGAGTGCCTGCTGCACCGTGGCGTCCTGCAACTCGGCCGTGGCGCGGCCCCGGAACGGGCCGCCGGAGGCGGTCAGGATCAGCCGGTCTACGGTTCCGGGCGCCTCGGCGGCGAGCAGCTGATGAAGCGCGGCGTGCTCCGAGTCGACCGGGATGATCGCCGCCGCCGTGGCCTGCGAGAGCTGCGTGACGAGCTCGCCGCCGACCACCAGCGACTCTTTGTTGGCCAGCGCCAGGTCGATCCCTTCTCCGAGCGCCGCCACGGTCGGCACGAGCCCCGCCGAGCCGACGATCGCGTTCAGGACGAGCTCGCAGTCGGCTTCGGTGATCAGCTGCACGAGCCCCTCGGGACCGGCCAGCACCTCCCCCTCGGTCCACGCCTCGCCGGCGCGCGCCGCGGCCGCCGGATCGGCCAGCGCGATCCGTTTCACCCCGTGCGCGCGGGCCTGCGCCAGCAGCGTCTCCCAGCCGCCCCCCGCGCTCAGCCCGACGACCCGGAGGTCCTCGCTGCGGGAGACCACCTCTAGCGCCTGCGCGCCGATCGATCCGGTGGAGCCGAGAATCACCAGACGGCGCGCCACTAGTGCATCACCGCCAGCCAGACGTAGTAGCCGGCGACGACCGTGAATATCACGCTGTCGAGGCGGTCGAGCGCTCCGCCGTGTGGCCCGAACGCGCTCCCGGCGTCCTTGGTGCCCGCGTCGCGCTTGACGACCGATTCGAACAGATCTCCCAGCGGTCCCAGCACGGCCACCGCCAGACCCAGCAAGAGCGCGTCTCCTTGCGTCAACCAGGTCTGGTAGAGCCCGGCGAAGAACACCGCCAGGACCGCAATCAGCATGCCGCAGAACAGGCCCTCGACCGTCTTGCTCGGCGAGATCTCGGGCGCCAGCGGACGGCGTCCGAACAGTCGTCCGCCGAGGTACGCCGCGGTGTCGCCGAGGAACGTTCCCACCAGCACGTCGATGATCACCGCATTGCCATGCGGGAGCCTGCGCAGCAGCTCCGAGTGGGCGAACGCCAATCCGATCCAGACCACCCCCAACATCGTCCCCGCGATCGCGACCGTGGCGCTCCCACGCTGGCCCCTGGCCAGCACGATCACGAACAGCACAGGAATCGTTCCCATCGCCACCTCGAGCACCACCCGAGGGCTTCCGTAGCGGGCCGCCAGCACCATCCCCGCGAGCGACGCGAACCCGACCAGCGGCGCCGGCCGCCAGCGGGCCAGCAGCCGATAGAGCTCGTGCAAGCACAGCCAGCCGATCGCGACCATGAACAGCGCCCAGGCCAGGCCCCCGAGGTCGATGAACACGATCGCCACGATCGCGGCGGGCACCGCCACGACGATCCGGGAGAACAGGTCCGAGCGCTGCCGGCGAGCCCGCGCAGGCCGCCCCGAATTGCCTCGCCGGCCGGCTGGGACACGGCGCCCCGCCCGTGGCGGGCGGGTGGGGGGCCGGCGGGTCGAGGGCATCAGCGGCCCCCGAAGCGCCGCCTGCGCGAAGCGAACTCCTCGAGGCTCTGCTCGAACGCCTGGCGCGAGAAATCGGGCCACAGCTCCGGGCGGAAGATCAGCTCGGCGTAGGAGCCTTGCCAGAGCAGGAAGTTGGAGCTCCGTTGCTCGCCGCTGGTACGGATGATCAGATCGGGGTCGTGCATCTCGGGGGCGTACAGGTGCCGGCGGAAGTCCTCTTCGCCGCCATCGTTAAAGGTTCGCGCTGCGTCGATGATCTCCGCCCGGCCGCCGTAGTTGAAAGCTACGAACAGCGTGATCCGCCGGTTTGCGGCGGTCAGCCGCTCCGCCCATTGCATCCGCTCGATCAGCGCGCCCGGGACGGGGTCTGACCGGCGCCCGACGAACCGCATCCGCACTCCCTCGGCGTGCAGCTCGGGGGTCTCGAGCTCGATCCGCCTGCCCATCATCCCCATCAGCGCCGAGACCTCGTCGGGAGGCCGGTTCCAGTTCTCGGTCGAGAACGAGTACACGGTCAGCTCCTCGATCCCGAGATCGACCGCGTCCCGCAGGCGGGCCTTGACCGTGTCCGCACCAGCCTCGTGACCCGCCACCACCGGAAGTCCCTGCCGCTTCGCCCAGCGGCCGTTTCCATCGGTGATGATCGCCACGTAGCGGGCTCCTCCGTCAGCCCGCGCCGACATCACACCTCCAGGATCTCTTCTTCCTTGTGTTTGAGCAGCTCGTCGAGCTCGCCGATCCGGGCGTCCGTGACCTTCTGAAGCTCGACCTCGGCGCGGTGCTCGTCGTCCGATCCTGCCTCTCCGGCGCCCTTGAGCTCGCGCAAATCGTGCATCACGTCGCGGCGCACGTTGCGTATCGCGACGCGCCCCTCCTCGGCGATGTGACGCACCACCTTGACCAGCTGGCGGCGTCGCTCCTCGGTCAGCTCCGGCACCCCCAGGCGAATCAGATTGCCGTCGTTGGAGGGAGTCAGTCCGACGTCCGACTCGAGGATCGCCCGCTCGATCGCCTTGATCGAGCTCTTGTCGTAGGGCTGGATCGTGAGCAGGCGCGCCTCCGGGGCGGTGATCGTGGCGAGCTGCTTGAGCGGCGTCGCGGTGCCGTAGTAGTCGACCGCGATCCTGTCAAGCAGCGCCGGGCTGGCCCGCCCCGTACGCACCGAGCCGAACTCGTGGCGGATCGACTCAACCGACTTGGTCATCCGCTCCCGCGCATCGTCCAGCAGCTCGTCGATCAGCTCGCCGCTCATGTCCTGACCAGGGTGCCCACGCGTTGCCCTGACACTATCCGGTCGATGTTGCGCTCGTCCGCCATGTTGAACACCACGATCGGCAGGTTGTTGTCCATGCAGAGCGCGAACGCGGTCGAATCCATCACCTGCAATCCCCGCGTCAGGGCATCCTTGTGGGTGATCTCGGGGATGAACTCGGCGTCCTCGTCGAGCGCCGGGTCGGCTGTGTAGACGCCTTCCACCTCGTTCTTGGCCATCAGCACGATCTCGGCGTGCAACTCGGCGGCTCGCAGCGCCGCGGCGGTATCGGTGGTGAAGAACGGGTTCCCGGTCCCGGCGGCAAAGATCACGATCCTGCCCTTCTCGAGGTGACGGACCGCGCGGCGGCGGATGTAGGGCTCGGCGACCTCCGAGATCGTGATCGCGGATTGCACCCGGGTGGCGACCTGTTCCTTCTCGAGCGCGTCCTGGAGCGCGAGCGCGTTCAGGACCGTGGCCAGCATCCCCATGTAGTCGCCGGTCGCGCGGTCCATGCCTCGCGCCGCCGCCGCCAGGCCGCGGTAGATGTTGCCCCCACCGACCACGATCGCCACTTCCAGCCCCCGGCGGTGTACCTCCGCCAACTGGCGGGCGATCGCCTGCACGCGGGCGGGGTCGGTGCCGTAGTCGAGCTCGCCCATCAGCGCCTCCCCGGAGAGCTTCAGCAGGACCCGTCGATAGGCGGGAGCAGGCTGCGGGGGGTCGACTTTCGCCTGCGCCACCTGCTCAGCCGCCTACTGCGAAGCGTGCGAAGCGGCGGACCACGATGTTCTCTCGGGTCTCGCTCGCCAGCGCGGCGCGGAGCTCCTCGATCGTCTTACCGCCGTGCTTGTCCTCGTTGACGTGCCGCTGACGGAGCAGCACGACCTCGTCGAGCCACTTCTCGAGCTTGCCGGTCACAACCCGCTCGCGGACGTTCTCAGGCCTGTCGGCGGCCTGCTCGGTCGCGATCCGCTGCTCGCGCTCTCGATCCGATGCGGGAACGTCCTGCTCGCTGACCGCGAGCGGCGCCGCCGCGGCGATGTGGAGCGCCAGCTCCCTGGCGAACTCGATGAACTTCTGGTTGCGCGCGACGAAATCGGTCTGGCAGTTGACCTCGACCAGCACGCCGATCTTGTTCCCGGCGTGGACGTAGCTCTGGATGACCCCCTCGAGCGCCTCCTCGCCGGCGCGCTTGGCGGCCTGCGCCTCTCCCCGCGTGCGCAGAATCTCGACCGCTCGCTCCAGATCGCCATCGGCCTCGCTGAGTGCGTCGCGGCAGGCGAGCATGCCCGCCCCGGTGCGGTCCCGCAGCGCCTTGACCTGCTGTGCGCTGACCTCGCTCATGCGCCCTCGCCCGTCGCGCCCTCGGCGGCCGGGGCGGCCGGGGCGGCCTCCGGGGCCGCCCGGGGCTCGGTCGCCGGGGCGGTCTCCGGTGCCCGCTCCCGAGCGGGCGCAGCCCCGGTGTCGCTCGCCGCGGGCGAACCCTCGGGCTCGGCTTGCGCGGCGGCGGCGGCCGCAGCGGCCGCCTCCTCCTGCTCGCGGCGCCGCTGCTCCTCGGCCTCGCGGCGGGCGCGTTCCTCGGCCTCCTGGCGCTCGCGCTCGAGACGTGCGCGCTCCTCCTCGGCGCGGAACGCACCGTGACCCTGGGCGACCACGTCGCCGATCGCCCCGGTGATCGCGGCGCACGAGCGGATCGCGTCGTCGTTGCCGGGGATCACGTAGTCGATCCCTTCGGGGTCGCAGTTCGTATCGACCAGGCCGATGATCGGGATCCGCAGCCGCTGGGCCTCCCGGACCGCGATCAGCTCGGTCTTGAGGTCGATCACGAACACCGCATCGGGGACGCGCTGCATGTTCTTGACCCCGCCGAGGTTGGCGCGCAGCTTCTCGAGGTCGGCCTGGGCCGCCATCCGCTCTCTGGTCGGCAGCAGCTGCAGCTGGCCCTCGGCCTCGTAGCGCTCGAGGTCGTGCAGCCGCTTGATCCGCAGCGAGATCGTCTGGAAGTTCGTTAGCAGCCCGCCGAGCCACCGGTGATTGACATACGGCATGTCCGCCGCTTCGGCGGTCTCCTGGATCGCGTCACGCGCCTGCTTCTTGGTCCCCACGAACAGGACCGTGCCGCCGCGCCGGGTCAGGTCTGCCGCGAACCCGCGCGCGTTCTCCAGCAGTGCTTCGGTCTGAAGCAGATCGATGATGTAGATGCCGTCCCGCTCGCCGAAGATGAAGCGGCGCATCTTGGGGTTCCAGCGGCGCGTCTGGTGGCCGAAATGGACGCCGGCCTCCAGCAGCTCCTTGATTCCGATTTGAGCCACTGCTGCTACTCCCTTGTTGCTTGCTCGGTGAGGCCCGCTCGGCGGTGGTCGCGAACCCCGGTGGTGGCCGGAGCAGGGCGCGATTCGCGCGAGCAGGGTTGGGAATGGACCCTGGCAAGTCTACGCAAGTATTGGCCGCCCCATACGTTTTGAACTTGTGCGGGCGTCGCCTTTCACCGGCGGCCATCCGCGGCGCGGGCCGAACCTCCCTTCCCCTACCTCCGGTGGCTCGGTTCGCGGCCTTCTCGGCGGGGCGGCTTGGACGGGCCGCCCCGCCGTCTGATGTCAGCCGCCCTCGGCCGCAAGCGCGAGCGCGTCCCGGAGGTCCTGGGGCAGCGGCG
The DNA here is from genome assembly GCA_019240015.1 of Solirubrobacterales bacterium. Taxonomy (GTDB): domain Bacteria; phylum Actinomycetota; class Thermoleophilia; order Solirubrobacterales; family Solirubrobacteraceae; genus Palsa-465. The sequence continues at coordinate 66 of JAFAZB010000355.1, read as the reverse complement.
AGTGAACGTCGATCGGGCGGCCGGTCACCGGATGCGCGAACGCCAACCGCGCGGCATGCAGGAACT
>JAFAZB010000217.1 GCA_019240015.1 Solirubrobacterales bacterium | reverse complement strand
AGGTCGTGGGCTTCGATCTCCGGGCCCACCGCTCCCAGATCCAGCTGATCGAGCTCATGCTGGCCGGAGAGCAGGATCGCGCATTGCGGGTTGCCCACCTGGACGTGCTGGAAGCGCCAGCCGCGGCCGCCCGCGATCAGCTCGCCGACGCCGTCCTCGGCACCCCCGGGGTAGTCGGCGCTCTGCAGCCGCGCGCGGCCCATGTCGAGCCTGCAGGTGGAAGCCGAGGTGATCGTCGGGCGGATCTCGCCCGCGGCCGTCTGCAGCGAGAAGCTGTCCAGCTTTGCCCGGCCCGAGTGGCGCAGGTAGAGCACCGCCTGCCGAGCCCCGTTGCCCGACAGCTCGGCCTCGGAGCCGTCGGGGTTGAAGATCCGCAGCCGCGCCACGAACCCCTGCTGGTCAGGTTCTGAGAGCAGCAGAATCCCGTCGGCCGCGACGCCGGTGTGCGGCGCGCACAGCTTGCGAATCGCGGCCTCGGTCAGCTCGAAGGTCAGCGCGGATGACTCCACGATCAGGTAGTCGTTGCCAAGCGCCTGCCACTTCTCGAACTCCACGCGGGCGGAGTGTATGTGTACCGTCGCCCCCGCGATGCTGATGGCCCGGGCCGATGCAGGCAGGCGACTGCGCGCGCGCGCGAGGCTCCCGCTGATTATGCTCGCGGTGCTCTCGCTCGTGTCGCTCGGCGCGCGGGTCGCGCTGATCGGCGAGCCGTGCCAGTCGCCGTGCACCTTGGCCACGGATCACGTGCTGATCTTCGACGAGGCCTACTACGTCAACGCAGCACGTGTGATCGCCGGGTTGCGCCCTCCGGGGGGCGCCCACTACGCAAACGCGCCGGCTGGCACCGACCCCAATGCCGAGCATCCCCAGCTCGCCAAGCTGATCATCGCGGGCTCGATCGAGCTGTTCGGTGACGGCCCGCTGGCCTGGCGGTTGGGGAGCCTCGTATTCGGGTCTTTGGCGATCCTCGGCATGTACGCGCTGGTCCGCGCCGCCGGCGGGGGTTCCTGGCTGGCGCTGGGCGCCTCGACGCTGATGGCGACTGACAACCTGCTGCTGGTGCACGCGCGGATCGGGACGCTCGATGTGTTCGTGCTGACGGCGATGGTCTGGTCGCTGGTGCTGTACCTGCGGGGACACCCGGTGCTCGCAGGCGCCGTGCTCGGTGTCGGGGCGTGCTTCAAGCTGGTGGCGCCGTATCTGGTGCTGGTTATCGTGCTGATCGAAGCGCTGCGGGTGTTGTCCGGCAACCCCGGCTACGCCGGCCCGCGGGCGCGGCTCACCCGCCGAGCTCCCGCCCGCCTCGGTGCGTTCGCGCTCACCGCGGCGGTGGTGTTCGTCGGCCTGCTCGGGGTGCTCGACGGGATCGCCACGCCGTATGACGACGCGGCCGCGAAACTCATCACCGGCGGGCCGTTTGCCCACATCGCCCACATGTTCTCCTACGCGGCTCACCAGTCCAGCCCGCATGGGCCCCAGGGGATCGCCTCCTATCCCTGGCAGTGGCTCGCCGACTACAAGCCGATCACCTATCTGCGCATCAATCCCTCGCACCCGGGCGGCGGTCTCTATGCGGTTCACCCGGTGTCACGGTTTCTCGGCATGATCAGCCCCCCGATCATGCTGCTCGCGGTCCCGTCGATCCTGTTTGCGGGATGGCGAATCGCGGTCGCGTGGCGGCGCCGGCGCCGCGCTCGCGCAAGCTTGGGTGGTCTGGGGGGCGAGCGCGCTGCGGCGAACCTGGAGCCGGCGAGCGAGCTGGCGATCGTAGGGCTCGCCTGGTCGGTCGGCACGTTCATGCCGTTCGAGCTCCTGAGCCTGATCTGGAGCCGCACCAGCTACCTGTACTACATGGTGATCGTGATGCCGGGGATCTACGTCGCGGTCGCCTACCTGCTCTCGGGTGCTCGGCGCTGGAAGGCGACCCAGGGTCTGGCGGCGATCTGGGGACTGGCCGTGCTGGTGGCCGCGGTCGTGATGTATCCGTTCACGCCGCTGTTTTGAGCCATAACCCCAACACCTCGTCAGCCACGTCCGCCGGCGAGCGGCCGGTGACCTCGATCACGTTCGCCGCGGCGAGCTTGCGCAGCCAGGTGAGCTGCCGGCGGGCGTAGTTGCGCGTCCGTCGCTTGATCGCGTCGACGTCGCCGGTCAGCGTCTCTTCGAACCCCAGTGCCTTGCGGGCGGTGACCGAGGCGCCTGCGGCGTTGGCGCGGCGGACCTCGTCCTCGACGCCGGCGTCGATCATGCGCTGCACGCGCGCGTCGATCCGCGCATAGAGCTGCTCGCGCTCCATGGTCAAGCCGACGAGCAGCGTGGGCCGGCGAACCGCGGCGCTCCACAGTTCAGATTCTCCCTCGGGAGGCTCCAGCTCACCCGCCTCGAGCAGCTCGAGCGAGCGCACGATCCGCTGGCGGTCGGTCGGCTCGATCCCTGCCACCGCCCAGGGCGCCCGTTGCGCGAGCAGCGCGTGCAGAGCCACCGGTCCCCGGCGCTCGAGCTCCGCCGTCCAGCGCTCCCTGACCCCTTCCGGCGCCGCCGGTCGCAGCGTCAGCTCGGTCAGCGCCGCCCTCAGATAGAGCCCCGTGCCGCCGACCACGACCGGACGCTGGCCGGCCGCAAGCAGCTCGTCGATCTGCGCGTGGGCGAGCTCCGCGTACTGCCCCGCGCTGAAGGTCGCATTGACGGGCAGGAACGAGATCAGGCGGTGCTCCAGCTGCGCCTGCTCGGCCGCGGTGGCCGTTCCGGTCAGCAGCTCGAGGCCTGCGTACACCTGAAGCGCGTCGGCCGACACCGCGACCGGACGCTCCCCGAGCTCTCGCAGCTGCTGCGTAAGCGCGATCGCGACCGCCGTCTTGCCGACGCCCGTGGGACCGAACAGCGCAATCACCTCGGGGCGATCCACGCGCGGAGTATCGTGCAGCGATGGTCTCGGGAGCGGGAGCATGACGGTGCGGATCGGTGCCGGCGTGTCCACCCAACCCGACCCGCTGGCGGGCGGCGCAGAGGCGGCCCGGATGGCTGCGGAGTCGCTGGCGGGCACCGAGACCGACCTGGCGCTGGTGTTCGCGAGCGGCGCCCACCTGGCCGCCCCCGAGGCCACGCTCGAAGCCGTCCACACGGAGATCGCACCCAGGGCGCTGGTGGGATGCGGTGCCGGCGGCGTGCTGGGTGCAGGGCGGGAGGTCGAATCCGGGACGGCCGTGGTGGTGTGGGCGGCGGCGCTCGCGGGCGATGGCGACGCGAGGGTGTTCCACGCGACCTCGGAGACAGGAGAGGCGCAGGCCGTGGTCGATGACCTGCCGGCGTCCACGGCCGAC
>JAFAZB010000203.1 GCA_019240015.1 Solirubrobacterales bacterium | reverse complement strand
ATCTTCGGGGGCGCGCTGATGGCCGGCGCGTCGGCGATCACGCTGGAGATAAAGCTGGCCGCTGCCGAGGCGCTCGCGGACCTGGCGCGGGGTGATGAGATCGTCCCGGAAGCGCTCGATCAGGGGGTTCACGAAGCGGTGGCGCAGGCGGTTGCGCAGGCCGCCGAGCGCGGCGGCGAGACCGATCCGAGCACCGGCTGAGGGTACGCGGAGGGTGCTCGAAACCGGTTACGCTGCGCCGCGATGGACTTCAAGCAGCTGGACCGAGGGGAGCTGGTTGCGGCGGTCGGCGGGCTCCTGCTCGGCATCTCGCTGTTCCTCAGCTGGTACTCGCTCGGAAACCATCTCACGGTGCTGAACAGCTGCAAGGGCCCGAGCGGTTCCTGCACCGGCTGGCAGTCGTTGCTGGCGCTGCGCTACCTGCTGCTGCTCGCCGCCGTGGCGCCCGCGATCCTCGCCTACATCATCGTCCGGGGCCACGCGCTGTCTTGGCCCCGCGGCGAGCTGACCGCGGTCACTGCGCTGGTCGCGCTGACGCTGACGCTGTTCCGCGGGCTGATCGACAAGCCCGGCTCGCCCACCGGCGAGATCGGCATCGGCCTCGGCTGGTGGGTGGCGCTGCTCGGCGACCTGTTGATCCTGACCGGATCGGTGGCGCGCGCGCGTGAGAGCGGGGCCCGGCGCAAGCCGCCGGGGGTGCTGTGAGCGACGGACACACAACCGCCCGGCCCGATAGCAACCTTGCGCTCGAGCTGGTGCGGGTCACCGAGGCCGCCGCCCTCGCGGCGGCGCGGATGGTCGGACGCGGCGACAAGGAGGCCGCCGACCAGGCGGCGGTGGACGCGATGCGCAACGTGCTCGACTCGGTCGCGATGGATGGCGTGGTGGTGATCGGCGAGGGGGAGAAGGACGAGGCGCCGATGCTCTACAACGGCGAGCAGATCGGCGACGGGAGCCCGCCCCAGGTAGACATCGCGGTCGATCCGCTGGAGGGCACGCGGCTGACCGCCCTCGGGATGCCGAGCGCGATTGCGGTGATCGCGCTGTCCGAGCGAGGGACGATGTTCGACCCCGGACCGTGCGTGTACATGGAGAAGATCGCCGGTGGCCCGGAGATCGCCGACCTGCTCGACCTCGACCGGCCATTGCCCGACACGCTCGCGCTGGTCGCCGAGCGCAAGCGCTGCGACATCCGCGACGTGATGGTGGTGATGCTCGACCGCGAGCGCCACCACGAAGCGATGGAGCAGGTTCGGGACGCGGGGGCCAGGGTTCGTCTGATCATGGACGGCGATGTCTCGGCGGCGATGCTCGCGGTCAGCGACAACTCGCCCGTCGACCTGCTGTGGGGGATCGGCGGAACCCCTGAGGGGGTGATCTCAGCGGCCGCGATCAAGTGCATCGGAGGGCAGCTGCTGGGGCGCCTCTGGCCCCGCGGCGAGGAGGAACGCAAATCGGCGATCGACGCCGGCTACGACCTCGAGCTGGTCCTCGACTGCGACCAGCTCGTGTCCGGCGACGACGTGTTCTTCTCTGCCACCGGCGTCACCGACGGCGACGTCCTCCAGGGCGTCCGCTACCAGGGGGACCGCGGTGCCACCACCGACTCGCTGGTGATGCGCTCCCGCTCCGGCACGGTGCGGCGGGTCTCAGCCCGGCACGACCGGACGAAGTTGCGGGTACTCACCGGCGTTCGGTATGGGTGAGCGCGCCTAGGCTGGCGTCCTGGGCGCGGGGGTCTCGAGCTTGCCGTTGGAGCTCGGCGCCGCCGCTGGCGGCGTTGCCGTCGCGAGCCGGCCCACCTTCGACTTCGCCAGGTCTAGGTTGGCGAGCGAGAGCAGGAAGGCGTGGGTCACCAGCACGTGGATCGAGGACTGCGTCGCCTCGTAGACCGGCATGCTGAAGCCGACCGCGATCGCGGGGTAGAAGTTCGCCACCTCCAGCTCGATCTGGAGCGTCGCCTTGCCGTCGCCGGACACCGGGCCGCGTTTCACGTCGATCGCCAAAAAGCCACAGCCACGCCCCGCCCGTGCCACCAGCAGGCCGTCGCGGATCCGCCAGCGCACGGTCCCCCGCTCCGGCTCCAGCACGTACTCGGGCGCCTCGAAGCGCAGCAGCCGCAGCGGCCGCGCCAGCAGCACCACCGACCGCTCGTGCTCGCCGTACACGACCCGGATCAAGCCCAGCGTCACGCGGCTCAGAAACCGCCAGTAGGTGCGAGCCAGGTTCTCCAGGTTGGCCGGGCTCCAGAGCCGCTCGAGGTCGGCCTGATCGATCGTCAACTCGGCCGACTGCACCGACCGGACGGCGCCGTCGCGGGCCACGACGGTCGACTTGCGCGGCGAGACGATCACCGCCCGCGCCGGCGCCCGTCGTCGCCGGCGGCGCCGCACCACGGCGAGCAACCCCGACAGTGCCAGCGCGAGCAGCAGCAGAGGCGTCGTCACGGAGCTGATTCTGCCCGCTTTGCGGAAACTATTCGCATCGAAACGTGCGGGAGGTGATTGTTCGCGACGCCGTCCCGCGCGCGCGCCACGCCCAGGCCCCGCGCATCGTCACGATCTCCCACTCCCCGACGCCGGGACGGGGGTGTGCGCGACCAGGGCGCTCAGAGCGTGCCATTCGCGCACACCCTCCGGCGGGGGAGGGGGGTGTGGGATATTTTGATCGCGCCCCCCGGGGCCACGCCCCGGCCACGCCGCCCGCCCCGCCCCGGCACACGCGCCCCCCGGGGCCACGCCGCCCGCCCCGCCCCGGCACACGCGCCCAGCCGAAGGCCGCCCGCCCCGCGCCCGCACGCCAGCCTCAGTCGAGCAGCTCCTCGAGCCGCACCACGGTGCCGGCGCGCAGCTCGCCGGTGCCAGGGGGGATCATCGCCAGTGCGTGCGCGCCGAGCAGCGAGGTGATCACGTGCGAGCCCTGGGGACCGTTGGGGGTCGCCACCGGTCTGCCGTCCCCGCGCTCGAGGCGCACGCGGAGGGCCTGCTCGCGCCGGGGGTTGCGGGCCACGCCGACGCCAAGCTCGGCCTCGAGCTCCAGCCCTCGCTCGGGGACGGCGCCTTGGAGCGCCGCCAGCGCCGGTGCCACGAACAGCGTGAACGTCACCACCGCGGAGACCGGATTGCCCGGCAGGCCGAACACCAGCGTGCGATCGCGGACGCCGAACCAGGTCGGCTTTCCCGGCTGCAGCGCCACTCCCCAGAACAGCTCCTGGACCCCGAGCCGCGCGAGCGCGGGCTTGACGTGATCGTGCGGCCCGACCGACACCCCGCCGGAGACCACGACCAGGTCGGCCCGCTCGAGCGCGTCGCTCAGGCCCGCCTCGGTGGCGCTGCGGTCGTCCGCGAGCCGTCCCGCCGAGCCGGCCAACCCCCCGCAGCGCTCCGATAGCGCCACCAGCATCGGCGCGTTCGAGTTGTGGATCTCGCCAGGCCCCAGCGGCTCACCGGGGGCGCGCAGCTCATCGCCGGTGCAGAGCACCGCGACCCGCGGCCGTCGGGTGACGACTAGCTCAGCGGCGCCGGCGGCCACCGCCGCGCCGAGCTCCCAGGCGCCGAGACGAGTGCCGCTGCGGAGCACGGTGCTCGCGGCGCGAAGGTCCTCGCCGGCGTGCCGCACGTTCTCACCGGCGCCCACCGCGGCGCCGGTCTCGATCTGCCCGTCACGCTGCTGAACGTTCTCCTGCGCGATGACCGCCGTCGCGCCCGCCGGGACGCACGCGCCGGTGGAGATCCTGATCGCCTCGCCTTCGCCTAGCGACCGCGGCGAGGGCGCGCCGGCGCGCGACTCGCCGACCACGGTCAGCAGCCGCCCGGCCGCGCCCGCGAGCACGGCGTAGCCGTCCATCGCGGAGCTCGCGAACGGCGGGACGTCCTCGGCCGCGACGAGGTCCTCGGCCAGCACTCGGTCGAGTCCGTCCTCGACGCGGACGCGCTCGGACTCGAGGCGCCGCACCCGCTCGATCACGCGTTGCTGCGCCTCGGTGATGGTGATCAGCGGCGAAGGCATCGACGGGCGCATTGTGACTGCCGTGCGTGATACAAGAGCGAAATGCAGTGGGGCCCGCCTCGTCTGCGCCGGCCAAGGCCGGTCGCCGACGCACCGATCGACGCACTCCTGGTGCGGACCGAGGAGCTGACCAAGGGCTGGCTGTTGGCGCTGCTCGAGCTGGCGCCGCTGCAGGAGGCCTCCGGGATCCTCGCCGCCGACGTGACCCGCGACGGCCCTCGGATCTGCGACGCGATCGTTCGCGCGCTCGCCGAGGAGGACGACCTGCGCCGGCTCGAGCCGGGCGGCGCGCTCGAGTTGCTGGTCTCACGCGCGGGCGAGCTGGCAGGCGCGCGGAGCCTCGAGGCGGGCTCGCGCGCGGTCGACGCGCTGCATGCGGTGATCTGGAGCGCGGTCCGGGAGGAGCTGCGCCGCCCCGACCCGGATCAGCTCTCGGAGCTCTCGGAGCGGCTCGGGCTCGCGATCGAGCTGGTCCGCGGGGCCACGCTGCGACGCCACGGCGGCGAGCGACCGGCGGCAGCCGTCGCCGACGCCGACGCCGACGCCGACGCCGCGGTCGAGTCGGAGGCGGTGGCCGACGCCCCCGCGGCGGAGCCCTCGCCGGAAGGCGCGCTGTGGGTGAGCGCGCTCGAGGAGGAGATCCAGCACTGCCGGAGCACGGGCACGCCGCTGTCGCTGTTGCTCGCCGAGCTCGAGGACGCCACCCGGGTCGCGGCGGTCGAGGCCGACGAGCGCGCCGCGGCGACCTTCGGCCGGTTCGCCCAAGCGGTCAGGAGCGCGCTCCGTCGGCAGGACATCCTGGTCTCGGAGACCGACGCCCGGGTGTGGATAATCGCGCGCGACACGGGTCGGGCCGGGGCCCAGGCGCTCGGCGCGCGGCTCGCGAGCACGGTACGCGAAGCCCAGCCGTGGCGAGGGGCGCCGATGGCGGCGAGCGTCGGCTTCGCCGTTCTGGGCGAGGACGGCGAGCGCTCGGGAGACTTGATCGAGGCGGCCGAAGAGAACAGGTTCGCCGCCGCCGCGAGCGGGATCGCGATCATCCGCGCGGTGCCACCGGAGGACGCGCCCGAGCCTCCGAGCGGCCCGATGCTGGCCAGCTAGTGACCGACTCGGGGCGCTAGCTGTTCGGCGGCAGCGAGACGGCCCCCAAGTCGACGGTCCCGTCGATTGCCAGCAGGTGTGCCGTGGCCACCGTGAGATCCCAGTCGGCGCCGTTCGCATACGGGCCGCGATCGATCACCGGAACCACCAGGGTCCGCCCCTGGTAGTAGATCCCGACCGGGGTTCCGCACTTCAGCGTGCGGTTGGCGAGCCCGATCGTGTTGCGGCGAAGGGTCTGGCCACACGCGGTGCGCTGGCCGTAGAAGCCGGGGCCGAAGGTAGTCGCGATCGAGGGCCGGTACAGCGTCACCGTGAGGTTGGGCGACGCCGTGCCCGTCCGGGAGCCGGCGCCTTGCACGAGCAGCGCCCGGATCGCGAACCGCCCGATGTGATTGATGCGCCAGGAGACCGAGAAGGTGCCGTTCTGAGCGATCGTCGCGTGGGCGGTTGGGGACCAGGCAAAGCTGGTCTGGCGGCCCAGGCGCTCGATCTCCACCGTCGCGCCCGGCGCCGAGGCGACGGTGCCGGTGAAGCGCAGCAGACCGTGCAGCAACGCCGTCGTGCGCGTCGTGAGAGTGATCCCGTTGCCGCTGGCGGTCACCGTGAGGTTGCCGGGCTGCACCAGGTCCCCGGGGCCGCCGGTGCTGCCCGTCCCTGCCGGCGGCTGTACCGACGAGCCCCCGGAGGAAGCGAGCCCCAGCGAGGGGACGCCGAGCGCCGCCGCCGCGAGCACCACCACGGCGTAGACATTGGCCCGGCGACTCCCGATCGGTCTCATTCGTTCTGTTGGCGTCTCGCCTGCGGGGTGAGCTGACGGGCTCGCGCGCGGGTGGCGCTACGGTCCGAACGGGACCGATTCGCCCCTGCGGCCTCCGCGGACCGCAAGTGGTTCCCCCGCCGACCATCCGCGGGCGGACGGTCGCTCGGCGAAAAGGCGCGAGGAGTATATGAGATTCGGCCTTCCGCGTCAGGAGGCGCGCGTTGCGAGGCGCCGGCCGCCTCGCCTCACGGCCTCGGCAGGCGCGAGAGCGCGCCGCGCACGGCGCGCGCGCTGATTGCGAGTCCGATCTCGGCGAGCTCGGCGGCCGCCTGGACGGCGGTCCCGAGGGTGCCGCCGGGCTGCTGGTCGGCGGACCCCGGCTGCGGTCGCCGGGGCGTGGCCGCGGCGGGCGTGCTCGCGGACCTGGCGGCCGCGGAGCCCGCGGGCGCGGGTGCGCGCTTCTCGCTGCGGCGGTGAGGCCGGGTGCGTGGCAGGGCTCCGAGCACCTCGGTGGGACGCTGCTTGCTCACCCGCTACATGATCGCGCACCGGCGCGTCGAGGCACGGATGCACACAAAAACTCCGCAACGTGCGGCCAGCGGCGGACGATTGGCCACCGTGGCCTCAAGCACCGCTGTCGCGGTCCGATAACCGGAAGGAGGACCGCAACTTTGAAACTCGCTGGTCCGTTTTGCGTAAGTAGACAGACGCTGCCGGTCCCTCGCAACGCCTGTGCCCGCATTGACTTCAAAAAATAAAGTGCCTATAATTGCTAGCTATGTTTAGGTAGCGGGCCTACGCCCTGGCGGGCGGCCCGCTCTTCTGATCTTCGGCTCCGGTAGCACTCGAACCGGGGCCAGCCACCGAAACGGAACCAGATGTCAGTAGCAGAACTGCAGGAACTGGAAGAGATCAAGGGTCTGGTGAATCGCGGCCAGCAGCTCGGCGTGCTCACTTACGCGGAGATCGCGGGAGCCGTCTCGGAGCTCGATCTCGACGAAGCCGACGTCGAGGAGCTGCACGGCTACCTGGAGCGCGCGGAGATCGAGCTGGTCGAAGAGGTCGACCCCGCGCTCGCGGCAGCCGACGTCGAACGCGCGCCTGACAAGCGCGGCCGGCGCAAGCCCAAGACGGCGCTCGACCTCAAGCCGGACATGACCACCGATTCGCTGCAGCTGTTCCTCAAGGACATCGGCAAGGTGCGTCTGCTGACCGCTCAGGAGGAGGTCGATCTCGCTAAGCGGATCGAGCGCGGGGATCTCGACGCGAAGCAGAAGATGGTCGAGTCCAACCTGCGACTGGTGGTCTCGATCGCCAAGAACTACCGCAACCAGGGCCTGCCGTTCCTGGATCTGATCCAGGAGGGCACCCTCGGGCTGGTGCGCGCGGCGGAGAAGTTCGACTACCGCAAGGGATTCAAGTTCTCGACCTACGCGACCTGGTGGATCCGGCAGGCGATTGCCCGCGCGCTGGCCGACAAGGCCCGCACGATCCGGATTCCCGTGCACGTGGTCGAGAAGCTCAACAAGATCGGACGGGCGGAGCGCAAGCTCGTGACCGAGCTCGGCCGCGAGCCGACCGCCGAGGAGATCGCCGAGGTGACCGGGATCGAGCCGGAGGAGGTCGAGTCGATCAAGCGCTCGGCCCAGGCCCCGGTGTCGCTGGAGAAGCCCGTCGGCGACGAGGAGGAGTCGGAGTTCGGGCAGTTCATCGCCGACGAGCGCGCCGAATCGCCGTACGAGCGAGCCGCGGAGATCCTGACCAAGGAGGCCCTGCGCGAGGCGCTGGAGAACCTGAGCTACCGCGAGCGCCGGGTGCTGGAGCTGCGCTACGGCCTCGGCGGCGAGCACCCCCGGACGCTGGACGAGGTCGGCAGGACGTTCAACGTCACCCGCGAGCGGATCCGCCAGATCGAGAACCAGTCGCTGAAGAAGCTCCAGTCGCTGGCCGAGGCGCAGAAGCTCCGCGACGTCGCCTAGCGCGAGATGCTGTTCGGGGCCGCGCATGCGCGGCCCCGCCGCGGGCCGCATGCGGCCCGCGGGGCCGGCGTGCATGCACGCCGCCCGCCCGCTTCACTTGGTGAAGCATTGCGCTAGAATGGGGATCAGATGGCAACCAGAGACACATGCCCCGTCTGCCGCACCGCCGAGATCGTGTGCGGCAAGTGGACCCTGCTGCTGATCCGCGACCTGTCCGAGGGCAGGTCGCGATTCTGCGAGCTGGAGCGGTCGCTGACGGGGATCAGTCCCCGCACCCTCTCGTTGCGCCTGCGGGCGCTCGAGGAGGCGGGGATCGTCGAGCGCCAGACCTACCCCGAGGTGCCCCCGCGGGTCGAGTACGTGCTGACCGACAAGGGTCGCGCCCTGGTGCCGCTGATCGAGGACATGCGCGCCTACGGCCGCGAGTGGCTCGGCGGGGACTGCGTGCCGGCTGACGAGTCGCCGCCGCCGGTCGAGCGCGAGCCGGTCGTCGCAGCGCTCTGAGCACTCGAGCCGGATGCGGATCGCCCTCGCGGCGGATGAGCTGACGGGCGTCGCCCAGGCGCTGCCCGGAGAGCTGCGCACGCGCGGGCACGAGCCGATCCTGCACGGCGCCTACTCCGAGCGAGAGCGCTCCGATTGGGCCTGGGCCAGCGAGCTGGCCGCCCGCGACGTCGCCGAGGGGCGCGCCGAGCAGGCGATCGTGGCCTGCTGGACGGGCACCGGCGCCTCGATCGCGGCCAACAAGGTGCCGGGTATCCGAGCCGCGCTGTGCGCCGACGCCCAGACTGCGGAGGGAGCGCGACGGTGGAACGACGCCAACGTGCTCGCGCTGAGCCTGCGCGCGACCTCGCACGCCGAGCTGGCCGAGATCCTCGACGCGTGGCTGGGATCGCGGCCGAGCGACGAGCCCACCGACCTCGAGAACGTAGAGCACCTGACGGAGATCGAGCGCGGCGTGGCGTAGGACCGCGGGCCGCCGCGCGCTACCCGCTGCAAGCTCGCCGTCCCCGGCAGGATCCCCGATCAAGACGGAGAAACGGCGGGGGGTGCGCAACGGAGCGCTGCATCAGGTCCTCGAGGCGTTCACCGTCGATGCCGCCAGCTGGCTGGCGGCGGAGACGGCCGGCGGCGCCGAGGTGCCGTTCGAGGTGATCGAGGAGCCCGGGGCCGGCCGGGTGCCGCTGTACTGCTACCGCCCGCTGACCGGCGCCTTCATCCGCGAGCGACTCGGGCTGCTCTCGGCCCTGCCCACCTACGCGCCCGCGGCGCGTGCGCTGGCCGCCGCCGACGGGGTGGCCGCGTATCTGGAGGCGAAGGGGGAGACTCGGATCCCCGGCCAGCCGAGGGAGCGGGCGGACGCCGCGCTGCGGGCGTTCCTCGGGTCGGTGTTCGCGGAGCGCAGCGAGTTCGGCTTCGATCCGGCACGCTTTGAGACGGCCTACGCAGATCTCGAGCGGGTGATGTACGAGGGTCGCTGCATGGCGACGGTGATCGCGCCGCTGCTGGGGGTGGCGCTCGACCCGGAGACCAGCGAGCTGGCGCTCGGAGGGGGCCTGTCGCTGGTTCGAGGCGACGCGTTCCCCGACGCCCCGTCCGAAGCGGTGTGGGGCGAGAGCGAGGAGCCGAGCGTGCTCGCGGTGCTGGCGATCGCGCAGGATCGAGCGTCCCGGCCGCCGGTGCCGGTGGCGCGAAAGCGGTTTCGCCGGATCCTCACGGCGCTGCGGCTGTTCGAGCGGGGGGGCTACGCCTTCGGCCCGGTCGCCTGGGCTCGCACGGATGCCGGCGCGTGGCGCCCGGTCGCGATGGGCGGCAGCGGCCGCCCCAGATTCGTGACCTTCATCTCGGCCGAGCGTGAGGACGAGCTGCGCGCGTTCTGCAACCTGATCGCGCGGCGGACGCCCACCGGTGGCGAGCTGGCGTGGGCGCTGGCGCGGTTCGAGATGGGGTGCGAGCGGCTCGCCCCGTTCGAGGCGCTGACCGACTACCTGCTGGCGTTGCGGGCGCTGCTCGAGCCCGAGGGTCCGGCCAGCGGGCGGCTCGCCCAGCGGCTCGCGGTGATCTGCGCCAAGCCCGAGGAACGCGCGCAGCTCGCCGAGCGCACCGCCTACGCGATCTCGCTCGAGCGGGCCGTGATCGCGGGACTGGCCCCGGCCGAGCCCGGCGTCGATGCGCTGGTGGACGAGCTCGCCGAGCATCTGCGGGCGATCCTGCGCGACGCGCTGTGCGGTCATCTCGAGCCTGACCTGCGGGCGGTCGCGGACGAGCTGCTCGCCGAGTCCTCGGCGCAGGACGCCCCCGTTGCGGCTGCCCCCGCGCCGACCCCGGCCCCGGACCCGGACCCCGCCCTGGACCCCGACCCGGCCCCGGCTCGCTAGGCTCTGAGCCGGCCGCTCCCTACTCGGCCCGCCAAACCGGGCCGGGAGTGTTTTGCCCGCCAGGCACAACACGTAAGTCCTGGGGCTCGTATGCAGTCAGGGGGAGCGCGACCGCAGCGGCGAGCGGGCTCAGTGCCCGCTCGTTCTGCGTGTGCCCCAGATCCGGTCCACGGGCTGGCCGCTAAGCGGATCGAGGATCAAGCTCCGGTTCGGCGGGGCGTAGAAGTCGAACAGGCCGGCGAGGTCGAACGGGACTCCCTCGCGCAAGTCGCGCCCGGCGAGCAGCCGGTCGGCCGAGCCGCTGATCGCCGGCAGGCGCCAGTTGTACTCGACGAAGTTGATGATCGAGCTCTGGTCGCTGAGGTTGTGGTCGACGTAGTCGCGCCTCGCGAACGGCGAGATCACGATCATCGGCAGCCGTGGCCCCAGGCCACAGCGACCCTGCTCGTCCGCCAGCGGAGCCTTGCTCGCGCGTGTCGCGAGGCACTGGCCCGAGGTCGGACCGCTGGGGGTGGTGGCGGTCAGGTTGTCCGCCGGCGAGCGCGAGGGGTTGTGCACGCCGCTGTAGACGTGGTCATACCAGCCATCCGAGTCGTCGTAGTTGACGATCACCGCGGTGTGGCGCCAATCGGGGGTGCGCATCAGCGCGTCGATCTCGCTGGTAATGAACTGCTGCTCGTCCTGGGGGTCGGAGTAGGCCGCGTGTCCGTCCTGGTAGCCGGGGGCCTTCAGGAAGCTGACCGCGGGCAGCGCCGAGGCCGGCAGCTGGTGCTTGGCGATCGCGGCTACGAGCTGGTCGAAGTCGCTGATGTCGTAGTTGTGGTTGGGGGTGTCGAACTGCGGCTTGCCGTCGACCGTACTCTGGGTATCGCGCCCGATCTGCTGCAGCCCGGCGAGCGTGTCCTGGCCGCCGGCATCGGTCGGGATCGTGAGGTGATGGGGGTTGGCGGTCGAGGCGTAGTACTGGAATGGCTCGTGATGGGGGATGTAGTCGTCCTTGTAGCCCCATTGGCCCGCGCCGCCCAGCGCGACGCCAACCGGATGCACCGCGTCGCACAGGCCCTGGTTGGTGGAGTGCGCAACCGAGTTCTGAAAGCCGGCGTTCTTGAACTCGTCGGCGAGGAACGTGGCGGTCGCCTGACCCGAGTTGTGTGTCGCGGCCAGAGCCTGCTGGTAGCTGGTGGTGGGCCTGAACCCACCCTCAAACCAGCCCCAGGAGAGTCCGGCCGCGTTCAGCTGATCGCCGATGTTGGCGCCGGACAACGCCACGGCGTCGCGCGTCGAGCAATCGTCCCAGTAGGGCTGGGCGTCGCTGGTCAGCGAATAGCCGCCGTTGCCGTCGGGGGTGATGTCCCCGTTTGGCGAGGTGGAGGTCGAGACCGACGGAGCGTTCGCCTCGTGGGCTGAGTCCACGTTGCCCGTGTCGCCGGAGATCAGGTTGATGGCCCCCGGAGCCGACGGACCGAACGTGGTTCCGTACGAGTTGTCACTCATCGCGTAGCGCTGGGCGTAGTTCCAGAGCGCGGTCACCGTGTTGCCGTCGTAGTAGTCCATCACCGTGGCGGGGTTGCACGGGGTCCCGAACGGAGAGGTGCCGCTGGCGGTGCCCACGCTCTGTACGAAGCGGTCGAGCTTGCCGCCGTCGAAGGCCTGCTGCTCGTCGCTGTAGTTGTGGTCCTGGTCGCAGGTCAACTGGCCGCCGGCCCCTCCGGTGAGGCCGACGGCGCTCGAGTCGAGTCGCTGTGGCAGGGCGGTGTTCGCGTTGCTCACGAGCAGGTTGGCGCCATGACGGAGCCCCGGCGGCAGCGATGGATCGGTGGCGGGGGTGAGCCCGTCGACCGCCGGCGTCCAGCGGGCGGCGGTGAACGGTTGACCATCGGTGTTCGCCGCGTGCGGATAGGTGCCGAAATAGTGGTCGAACGAGACGTTCTCCTGGAAGATCACGACCACGTGCTGGATCGGCGTGGCGGTGGCGCCGTCGCGCTCGCCCCAGGCCGGATGGTGTCGTCCTGGCCCGCGCGCTACACCCGCCGCCGCTCCGGCGAGCAGCGCGGCCGCGACACCCGCCACCGCCAACACGATTGCAACGATTCGCCTGTGGGACATCCGCGCTCCCTGGGTCGATTGCTGGTTCTGACCGGTGGCGACTGCCAGGCCGGTGCCCGCTGGAACTGTTGCGTGGGAGCGCGGGGCGGGAGTGTCCGGGGCGTGACCGAGTTGTGCTCGCGATGTGAAGATGCGCGGCCGCCAGCCGCAACCTCGCGTTCCCGAATAGGCTCTCCGGGGAAGCACGCCGCCCATGGACTCCGACCAGCTGCACTGCATCATCGAGATCCCCAAGGGGAGCCGGAACAAGTACGAGTACGACCCCGAGTACGGCGGCATCAAGCTCGACCGGTTCATCTCGGCGTCGATGGTCTATCCGACCGACTACGGCTACATCCCGGACACGCTCGCGCCCGATGGCGATGAGCTCGACGCGCTGGTATGCGTATCCGAGCCCACCTTCCCGGGCTGCATCGTCCCGGTCAAGCCGATCGGGCTGTTCCACATGAAGGATGAAAAGGGCCTCGACCACAAGGTGGTCTGCGTGCCCTGGAGCGACCCTGGGTGGAACACGCTCGAGCGAGTCGATGACCTACCCGGCCAGCTGCGAAACGAGATCACCCATTTCTTCACCGTGTACAAGGACCTCGACCCCGACAAGGAGTCCGAGCCCTGCGGCTGGGGGGATCGCGACGAGGCCATGGCGATGATCGAGGAGGCCAGAGAGCGCCACCGCTCGCAGGGCCAGGACTAGCGCCCGGGCGCGTGTTTCACCTCGAGCTGCGCCAGTCGATCCACGTCACGCGCGCGTTCAACCTCGCCCGGGATGAGCTCGAGCGTCGGATCCTCGGGCCCTGGCTGCGGGGTGCGGCGATCGAGCTGAACGATCGCCGCTGGGAGCCGCAGCGAGCCCGGCTGACGATCTACGAGGGGGCCGCGCTGGGGGTGGAGGAGATCGGGCTGGGCCGGGGCTGGGCGCAGGTGACCCGAACCGGGGCGGAGGTCACGGCTGGGCTCCTCGCCGACGCGCGCCTGCAAGCCCACCGCGGTCCCGGCGAGCCGGTGCTCGCGTCGTTCAAGGCGGCGCTGATCGCCCGCTGCGCGTCCGGCCCCTCGACGGTCGGCGAGCTGGTCGCATGGGCGAGCGAGCTCCACCCCGGTTGGCGGGTCAGCGAGCGGCTGGGACTCGTCGAGCGGGCGGTCTGGGAGCTGCTTCACCAGGGCGCGATAGAGCTACACCGCGAGCAGCGCGAGGTCGGCGCCGAGGAGTGGGAAGCGCTGCTGCTGGCGTGGACGACCTGGGCCCCGGGGGCCGGTTCCCCGCTGCTCGTGCGAGCGTCGTGAAGCTCACGCCACCACGTCGGCGATCAGGCGGGCGCGGTGTTGCTCGGTGGCGAACAGGTAGCGGTGCATCGCCAGCAGCCCGTCGATGTCGTGGACGTCGTCGTCGAGGTGGGGAACGAGCAGCAGCGGCCGGCCGTCGAGCTCGGCGGCCAAGCGCGCCACGTTGCGCTCGTCGCGGCGCGCGAGCACGTGATAGTCGTGGAAGTTCTCGGCCACCCGGGCCGCAAGCTCCGGCGGCAGCGCCTTGTCGAGCTCGACCCCCAGCTCGAGTGGCTCGCGGTCGCCGAGAATGTCGTGGTGCACGCGGTTGACGACCACGCCCGCGAACGGCAAGCCGCTCGATTCGAGCGTCTGCCCGAACCACAGCGCTTCCTCGATCGGTGCTCCCTGGGCGGTGCTCACCAGCAGGAAGGCGGTCGTCTCGGCCCGCAGCAAGCGCTCGACCTGGGCGGCGCGGACGCTGAAGTCGTCGGTCATGTCGCCGAGCAGCTGGAAGAACGTGGACAGGTCGGTGAGCAGGTCGACGCCGGTGATCCGGCGCAGCGCGGCCAGCAGCGGCGCGGCCCCTCTGCCGAGCACCCGCATCCCGAGGCCCGTGGGGCGGACGAACGCCTTCAGCGCGCGGCCCTCCAAGAACGAGGTCAGGCGCCCCGGGGCATCGAGGAAGTCCAGCGCGTTGCGCGACGGCGGGGTGTCCAGCACGAGCATGTCGAACTGGCCTTCGCGGTCGAGGTCGTAGAGCTTGGCGATCGCGGTGTACTCCTGCGAGCCCGAGACTGCGGTCGAGAGCTCGCGGTAGACGCGGTTGGCCTTGATCTGGCGCGCGCGGTCCTGGTCCGGCGCGATCCGCTCGATCAGCTCGTCGAAGGTCCGC
>JAFAZB010000159.1 GCA_019240015.1 Solirubrobacterales bacterium | reverse complement strand
CTTCTCCGCCAGATCAAGAGCCGCATCAATGAAGTAGACCCCGCGCAGGCGCGCGAGCAGGCCTCCAACGGCGCGGTGCTGGTGGACGTGCGGGAGGCCGAGGAGTGGTCGGGCGGTCACATCCCGGGGGCCAAGCACGTGCCCAAGAGCTACCTGGAATCGCGGATCGAGGGAGCGGCGCCCGACCGCTCCCAGCACGTGATCCTCTACTGCCAGTCGGGTAACCGCTCGGCCTGGGCGGCCCGCACGCTGCTGGAGGACCTCGGCTACGAGCACGTCGAGTCGATGACCGGCGGCTACACGCTGTGGAAGGACCGCGGCTACGAGGTCGAGGTCCCCCGCACCCTGACCGCCGAGCAGCGCGAGCGCTACTCGCGCCACCTGCTGCTGCCCGAGGTGGGGATCGAAGGCCAGCAGAAGCTGCTCGACGCAAAGGTGCTGCTGCTCGGCGCCGGCGGTCTGGGATCGCCCGCCGCGCTGTACCTCGCCGCGGCGGGAGTGGGAACGCTGGGGATCGTCGATGACGACGAGGTCGACCTGTCCAACCTCCAGCGCCAGGTGATCCACTCCAGCGAGCGGATCGGGGTCGCCAAGGTCGATTCCGCCGAGCAGACGATCACCGCGCTGAACCCCGACGTCGAGGTCGTCAAGCACAAGCTGCGGCTGGGCCCCGAGAACATCATGGACGTGCTTCCCGGCTACGACATCGTGGTCGACGGGCTCGACAACTTCCCCACCCGCTACCTGCTCAACGACGCCTCGGTCCGGTTGGGAATCCCGGTGGTGTCCGCCGCGATCCTGGGTTTCGAGGGGCAGCTGTCGGTGTTCAAGCCCTACGACGGTCCCTGCTACAGGTGCCTGTTCCCGGTCCCGCCGCCCGCCGAGCTGGCGCCCTCGTGCGGCGCCAACGGCGTGCTCGGGGTGCTGCCGGGGACGATGGGACTGCTCCAAGCGACCGAGGTCGTGAAGCTGATCCTCGGTCAGGGCGAGCCGCTGATCGGCCGGCTGCTGATGTACGACGCGCTCGCCGCGCGGGTCACCGAGGTCAAGGTGCGCCGCGACCCGGACTGCCCGATCTGCTCGCGCGAGCCCGACTCGATCTCCGATGGCGAGCTCGGCGTGTTCCCGGACTACGAGGCGTTCTGCGCCGGAGCGCACTAGATTCTCCTTTCCGATGGCCACGGTTCGCATCCCGCCAGTCCTGCGGCCGTCGGTCGGCGGCGAGAAGGAGCTGAGCGCGGACGGCTCCTCGGTCGGTGAGATCCTGCGCTCGGTGGCGCAGGCGCACCCGGAGACCGAGTCGCAGCTGTTCGCCTCCGACGGCGGGCTGAACCGCTACGTGAACGTCTACCTGAACGACGAGGACGTGCGCGTGCTCGACGGGCTCGAGACCGAAGTCGGCGCCGGCGACACGCTGGTGATCCTGCCCGCGATGGCGGGCGGGGCCTCCTAGCCCGCGCAAGCGCCACCGCCGGGAAGGGTTCGCCCGCGGAGGCGTCTTTAGTGGCATGTCCACGAATGAAGGGAGCACGATGCCCGTCAAATCCCTGCGCGGGGCGTCCCGGCGAGCGATGCTCGCCCTCGCCGTCTGCGGGCTTGCGATTGCCGCGCTGGCGGGGATCGCGCTGGCGAAGGCCTCGGCGCCGCCGCTGCTCGGAGTCGCGAGCAATGCCCCGGTCACGAACATCAGCGGCGTCACCAAGCACGAGTCGATCGTCGTCGATCGGCACGCCGTCGCGGTCTACTGGCTGGCGGGTGAGACCACCCAACACCCCCTGTGCACGAAGGCGGCGCACTGCTTCGGCGCGTGGCCTCCGGTGACCAAGCCCGGCAACCTCAAGCTGGACGCGGCCTCCGCCATCAAGGGGAAGCTGCGAGTCTGGCAGCGCAACGGCTTCTCCCAGGTGACGCTCGGCGGGCACCCGCTGTACACGTTCGCGGGCGACGTGCCGAAGAAGCGCAGCGCGACCGGCGAGGGAATCGCGAGCTTCGGCGGCGTCTGGCACGCGGCGCTCCCGAACCTCGGGAGCAGCACCGCGCATCACTCCCCGACGCCTCCGCCGCCTCCGCCGACCACCCCCACGTACCCCTCCGGGTACTGAGTCCCCGCCCACTGATCGCGGGTCCCCGGGCCGGCGGGGGCCCGCGATCTGGGGCGATGGCCGTCGCCAGCCCGGCGAGCCCTGGGGCGATGGAGATTTCTCGACCTATACCTGAGAAATCTCCATCGCGCCCCCGGGATCTGACCGCCGGGCCTCGCTACACTTCGTAAAGCATGGCCACCGAGCGCCTCGAGAACAAGCCCTGCGGGGGGCGCTATGGGGACCTCGTACAGGCGATCGGCCACACGCCGCTCGTCGAGCTCAAGCGCCTGAGCCCCAAGCCGGGCGTGAGGCTGTGGGCGAAGCTGGAGTCGCGCAACCCCACCGGCTCGGTCAAGGATCGAGTCGCGCGCGCGATGATCGAGGACGCGGAGGAGCGGGGCGTGATCGCGCCCGGCCAGACGATCCTCGAACCCACCTCGGGCAACACCGGGATCTCGCTGGCGATGATCTGCGGGCGCAAGGGCTATCGCCTGAAGGTGGTGATGCCTGAGAACGTCACCCCCGAGCGCACCGAGCTGCTGCGCATGTATGGCGCCGAGATCGTCTACTCGGAGGGCGCCAAGGGCTCAAACGGCGCGGTCGAGATGGCGCTCGAGATGGCGCAGCGCGACGCCTCCTACTACATGCCCTATCAGTACGGCAACCAGGCCAACCCGCAGGCGCACTACAACGGGACGGCGCTCGAGATCCTCGAGGAGCTCGACGAGGTGACGGCGTTCGTGGCCGGGCTGGGGACCGGGGGGACGTTGATGGGCAACGCGCGCCGGCTCAAGGAGGAGCTCGGCGACCAGGTGAAGATCGTCGCCGCGGAGCCGATGCAGGGCGAGCCGGTGCAGGGACTGCGCTCGCTCGACGACGGCTTCATCCCCCCAATCATCGACCTCTCGCTGCTGGACCGGAAGATCTTCGTCACCAACCACGACGCGATCGTGTTCACGCGCAAGCTGCTCGACGAGGAGCGGGTGTTCGCGGGGGTCTCCTCGGGTGCGATCGCGCGCGTCGCGGTGCGGATCGCCGGCGAGCTCGACGAGGGCAACGTCGTGTTCATCGTCGCCGACGACGGGTGGAAGTACCTCTCATCAGGGATCTACACGCGACCGGTGGAGGAGATCGAGAACCTGGACGCCACCGTCTGGTGGTGATCGGCCAGGAGCTGCCGTCGCGGCGGACGGTGCTCATGTACGCGGGGGGCGCGGCGGCGAGCGGCGCGGCGCTGCTGATCGTCGGCTGCGGCTCCCGCTCCCGACGCGAGCAGGTGCGGGCGGCGCCGCCGTCGGTCCGCCACCAGGACGTGGAGGTCCTGGGCGTGCTGCTCGACCTCGAGCACGAGGCGGTGGCCGCCTACACCGCCTCGATCCCGCTGCTGCCCGGGCCTGCGGTGAAAGCGGGGATGCAGTTCCTCGCACACGAGCTCGCGCACGGGGGCGAGCTCGCCGGGCTGATCAAGGACGCCGGCGGCAAGCCGCTCCCACCCGCGCCGAGCTACGCGCTCGGCAGCCCCG
>JAFAZB010000045.1 GCA_019240015.1 Solirubrobacterales bacterium | reverse complement strand
CAGCCACTGTTCGAGGCCTTCGGGGTCGAGCAGGTGCTCGACTCGACGCTCAACCGGCGGGTCGACCTGCCCAGTGGCGGCTACCTGATGATCGACTACGCCGAGGCGCTGACCGTGATCGACGTCAACTCAGGGTCGTTCGTGGGTCGCGGGAAGGCGGCCCGGCTCGAGGACACGATCACCAAGACGAACCTGGAGGCCGCCGACGAGGTGGTTCGCCAGCTACGGCTGCGGGACATCGGCGGGATCATCGTCATCGACTTCATCGACATGGCGCGGGCACGCAACCGCGATGCGGTGCTCAAGACGCTGCGCAAGGCGCTGGACGAGGACCGCACGAAGACGTTCGTGGTCGAGATCTCGCCGCTCGGGCTGGTCGAGATGACGCGGCAGAACGTGACCGACGGAGTGCGAGAGATCATGACCCGACCCTGCCCCACGTGTAACGGGGAGGGAGTGATCAAGTCCGAGGAGACGATCGCGATCGAGTTCGAGCGCCGGATGCGCGACCTCGCCAAGGAGACCTCAGCCGAAGCGCTGCTGATCCAGATGAATCCCAGGGTGAGCGCGGAGTTCACCGGCAGCGAAGCCCGCGTGCTGCACGCGATCGAGCAGGAGACCGGCAAGTGGTTTCACTTCGAGGGCTCGGAGGGACTGCCGCTCGATCACTTCGCGGTGCTGCTTGAGGCCGACCGTGAACGGGTGCTGGAGCGCGCGCTGCCGTTCCGCGAAGGCGAGGAGGTCCACGTGGACATCGTGGAGCCGCACATGTACAGCCCCGGTGATGCCGTAGCCAAGGTCGACGGTTACATCATCTCGATCCGCGGCGGGACCCCATACGTAGGCGAGAAGCACGTGGTCCGGATCGAGGAGGCGGGCCGGACGGGGGCGGTTGCCTCGCTGGTCGATGCGCCCGCCGGCGACGGCGACGGTAAGCCCGGGGCCGCGGACGATGGCGTAGAATCGAAGCCTCGGCGCCGTGGCCGCAGAGGCGGACGGCGCCGTTCCGGCGCCAAGGCACAGTCGGCTTCCGCGGCGTCCTCATCGGAGTAGTAGCCGCTTCGCTCGAGTCATGTACGCAATCGTCAAGACAGGTGGAAAGCAGTACCGGGTGCAGGAGGGCCAGTCGCTGGTCGTCGAGCGGCTGCCCGTCGACGACGGCGCCAAGGTCTCGCTCGACCCGCTCCTGTACGTGGACGGAGCCACGGTGCTCGACGGCGATGAGCTCGGCAAGGTGAAAGTCGAGGCCAAGGTGCTGGCCCACGAGCGCGGGCCGAAGCTACGGATCGTGAAGTTCAAGCCCAAGCGCGGCTACAGGCGCCGCACCGGCCACCGCCAGGAGCTCACCCGGCTGGAGGTCACCGGGATCAAGCTGGCCACCCGCCGGCGCGCGGCGGCGGGCGCCGACGCCGAGCCTTCCGGGGAGCCCCCGGCCGCCGAGCAAGCGGAAGCCGCGGGCGCTCCGCGCGCCGCTCGAGGACGCGGACGTGGGGCGGAGCCGGCAGGGCGTGGACGGGCGGCTGCGGCACCCGAGAAGCCAGCGCCCAAGTCGCGCGCTCGCAAGCCCGCGGGCGGCGAGAAGGCGCCGGCCGCCAAGCCGGCCGCTGAGAAGTCGCGAGCCCCCGCTCGCAAGCGTCCCTCCCGCGCCAAGCCCAAGGAGGGCGACGATGGCTCATAAGAAGGGTCTTGGGTCGAGCCGCAACGGCCGCGACTCGAACGCCAAGCGACTCGGCGTCAAGGTGTTCGCCGGCCAAGCGGTCACCGGCGGGGAGATCATCGTCCGCCAGCGAGGAACTCGGTTCAAGCCGGGCGAGGGTGTCGGACTCGGCAAGGACGACACGATCTTTGCCCGAGCCGCCGGGACGGTCGCGTTCACGCGCGGCCGGCGCGGCCGGGTGATCTCGGTGCTCGTGCCGGACGGCAAGCAGCAGGACGGCCAATAGGGGCGGGACCGGGGCGCTGAGCCGCCGGGGGCGGGCGCCACACGCGGCCGGGGGCGGGCGGCACACGCGGCCGGGCGCTAAGCCCCCTCCAGTTGCGCTGTGCATAGCGGGCAGCGGCGGGCCCTGAGCGGGATCGCCGAGGTGCACTGGGGGCACTCCTTGGTGCTCGGGTCCTCCTCCGCCCGGCGAGCGACCAGCCTGTTGATCGGGGTGATGACGAAGAAGAACATGGCCCCGGCCACGGATAGGAACGCGATCAGGTAGTTGATGAAGTCGCCGTAGCGGAACGTGCTGCCGTTGATCGTGAACGCGAGCACGGAGAAGTCGTGCTTGCCAAAGATCACGGCCACGATCGGGGTCAACAGGTCCCGGACGAGGGCGGTCACGACGGCGCCGAACGCCGTGCCGATCACCACGGCGACCGCCAGGTCGACCACGTTGCCGCGGAACAGAAAGCGCTTGAAGTCGTCGAGCAGGCTCACCTGAGGGAGTTTCGGCACACGATCGGCACACCCCTGCCACTTGCACGTCTTGATCGGCCACAGTTTTGGCGCCACCTTGGTGGGCGTGGGCGAACTTTGGCGATTTGGTTCGGACCCCCCGAACCAAATCGCCAAAGTTCGTCTGGGGCGGCTGGCGGGGAGGCAGTGGGGCGCCGTGAGCCGGCACCAGCTGGAGCGTCTGGGGGTTGGCAAGGCGGTCGTGTCGGCCTGGGCGCGAGACGGGTACCTGATCCCGGTCCACGGCGGGGTCTACGCCGTGGGGCACCGTCCACGGACGATCGAAGGCCGGCTGGCCGCGGCGCTGCTATATGCCGGGGAGGGCGCGATGCTCAGCCACGCGACCGCCTTGTGGTGGCTCGGACTGCTCGCGGCTCGGCCGGCCACGATCCACGTGAGCACCCCGCGGCGGAGGAGCTCGCTATCCGGGGTCCGGGTCTACGGCAGGCGGCAGCTGGAG
>JAFAZB010000536.1 GCA_019240015.1 Solirubrobacterales bacterium | reverse complement strand
CCCCTGCAAGGAAGAGCTCGGGATTCCCGAGGAGAAGCTCAACCCATTCGGCGGCGCGATCGCGCTCGGGCACCCGTTCGGGATGACCGGTGCGCGGATCATGACCACGCTGATCAACGGGCTGCGGACGCTCGACGGGACCTACGGGATCGAGTCGATGTGCGTCGCCGGGGGGATGGGCCAGGCGATGCTGATCGAGCGGCTCGCGTAGGGGTCGCCCGCCCCAGCGAGCCCGCGAGCTCAGCGTGGCGGCATTCTCAGCGCGCCGTCGAGCCGCACGACCTCGCCGTTGAGCATCTCGTTCTCGACCATCTGCCCGACCAGCGCGGCGAACTCCTCAGGCCGCCCGAGCCGGCGTGGGAAGGGGATCGCGTCGGCGAGCGCCTGCCGCGTCTCGGGCGACAGTGCGCCGAGTAGCGGCGTCTCGAACGTGCCGGGGGCGATCGTGCAAACGCGGATGCCGGCGCCAGCCAGGTCGCGCGCCGCCGGCAACGTCATGCTCACGATCGCGCCCTTGGAGGCGGCGTAGGCGAGCTGACCGATCTGTCCGTCGAACGCCGCGATCGAGGCGGTGTTGATGCACACACCCCGTTCCCCCGACGCGGCGGGCTCGTTCTCGAGCATCGCCGCCGCGGCGAGGCGAAGGACGTTGAAGGTGCCGAGCAGGTTGACCCTGATGACTGTCTCGAACGGCTCGAGCTGGTGGGCGCCACGCTTGCCGGCGACCCGCTCGCCCCAGCCGACGCCGGCGCAACAGACCGAGATCCGCAGTCCGCCCGGCTGGCCCGCGGCTGCCTTGACCGCCCCCTGGACCGCCGCCGGGTCGGTCACGTCGGTGGGCTGGAAGGACACCTGCGCGCCGAGCTCGGACGCCAGCGAGCGCCCCCGCTCCTCGTTGCGATCGGCGATCACGACGCGTGCCCCGTGCGCGCGCAGGCGCCGGACGGTGGCCTCGCCGAGCCCCGATGCGCCGCCGGCGACGAGCGCCCCACTACCTTCGATCTGCATCCCGGATCAGGCCTCGGCGCGGCTGGCCAGCGAGACCGCGAAGCGCTGCTGCTCGTCGGTGAACCAGCGATCGAGCGCCAGCCCGGCGGCCTCGAAGTCCGCCTCCAGGCGCGGGCGGGTGAACTTGGCGCTGATCTCGGTCCGCAGCTCCTCGCCGGCCGCAAACTCGACCCGCAGGCCGAGGTCGGCGATCAGCACGCTGCACGGGCGGATCGCTCGCAGCCGCATCTCGACCCATTCGTGCCGCCGGTCGTAGTACGCCACGTGGTCGAAGCCATGCGGCGAGAAGTCTGCGTCGAGCTCACGATTGATCACGTGCAGCACGTTGCGGTTGAACTCCGCGGTGATGCCCTCCCGGTCGTCGTATGCCGCTTCGATGATCGCGGGATCCTTGACCAGGTCGGTGCCCAGCAGCAGCCGGTCGCGCGGCCCCAGCAGCGCGCCGATCTTGCGCAGCAGCGCCCGTCGCGTGCCAGGGGGGAAGTTGCCGATCGTGCCGCCGAGCAAAGCGATCAGACGAGCGCTCCCAGCGCCGGGCGGAATCCGCTCCAGGTGGCGCTCGAAGTCGCCGATCACGCCGTACACCTTCAAGCCGTCGTAGCTCTCGACGAGCTCCCGCGCGGCCTCCTCGACCACGCTCTCGGAGACGTCGAGCGGGACGTAGCGGCACAGCGTCCCGGCATGATCCATCGCGTCGAGCAGCAGCCGCGCCTTGTCCGTCGCGCCGCAGCCAAGCTCGACCAGCTCCCCAGCCCCCGTGCGGCGCACGATCTCCGGAGCGCAGCTGGTGAGGATCTCGGTCTCGGCGCGGGTCGGGTAGTACTCCGGCAGCTCGCAGATCTGCTCGAACAGCTCGGAGCCGCGGGCGTCGTAGAAGTGCTTTGGAGCGAGCTCCTTGAACGGTCGCGTGAGGCCGTCGAGCACGTCGTTGGCCAGGCATCGCTCCTCCGCCTCGGACAGCCACGAGTCGATCCGGATCTCATCGGTCTGGAGCACCGAGCGCATCTCACGCGTCCTTGGCGACCCGCAGGCCGGAGAAGATCTGGCGGCGCTGCGGATAGTCCCAGTTGCGGAAGCTGCCGCTGACGACGCGCGCGCGTGTGGCCCACGATCCTCCGCGCAGCACCTTGTACTCCCGCCCGAAGAAGACCTCCGAATACTCCCGGTAGGGATGCGCGGAGAAGCCGGGATAACCGCCGAACTGGCTGGCGGTCCACTCCCACACGTCGCCGAGCATCCCTTTGGCGCCGTACCCGGAGTCGCCCTGGGGGTGAGCGTCGACCGGCTCGGGGCCGCCCGCCAGCTGATCGAGGTTGGCATGCAAGCCGGCTCGCGGAGCTTCTTCCCCCCAGGGATAGCGTCGGGCGCAACCCCGCTCCTGGTCCCAGGTCGCCGCCTTCTCCCATTCGGGTTCGGTGGGGAGTCGGAGGCCGTGCGCGCGGGCGAAGGCGTCGGCCTCGAACCAGGAGACGTGCACGACGGGCCTCTGGGGGTGAAGTGGCTCCAGCTTCGACAAGCGCCACTCGGCGCTGAGATCCGCCGTCCAACCGGCCGGTCTCGTGATGTCGTACTGCTCCTTCCAGGACCACCCCTCGTCAGACCACCACTCGCGGCGCCGATAGCCGCCTCCCTCGACAAACGTCAGATAGCTGGCGTTGGTGATCGGGGTGCGTCCGATCAGGTAGTCGCGCACATCGGTGCGATGCCGGGGGCGCTCGTTGTCATAGGAGAAGCCGTGCCCCGAGGAGCCGATCGTGCACGGTCCAGCAGGGATCTCGAGCAGCTCGAGCCCGGTGGCGCCGTCGGCCGGCGCCTGCGCCCCGGTGGCGCCGTCGGCGCGGTCTCCGCCCACCGGTTCGTAGCCGTGAAGTCGCGCCAGCTGGAGCGTCTGGAGCATCGTCTCGTTGTGCTGGTGCTCGTGCCTGAGCACCATCTCGTGCACGACTCCGTCGCCGATCCCCAACTGCTCGATCACCGCGAGCGTCCGGCCTCGCACTTCCTCGAGATACTCCCGCGCGCCCGCGGGGCGCAGAAACGGAAGCTCACCGCGCTCGGCGCGCGGCGTCTCGAACGCGTCGTAGACATCGGCCAGATCGTCGCGCAGCAGGGGCCGACGGCCGAACCGGTGAACCAGCCACAGATCCTCGAACGCGGCGATGTGGCCCAGGTCCCAGACCAGCGGGCTCATCAGCGGCGAATGCACTCGCTCCAGGTCTCGGTCCGACACCGAGGCGACCAGCGCCAGGGTGCGCTCGCGCGCCTCCTGGAGTGCCTCGATCCTCTGCTGGATGATCGAGTCCGCCCCGGCTGCAGTCGAGCTGCCCATCGACCCCCATTGTCCCATCCCGAAGCTGAACGCGCCCTGAAGCCGGGATACGGATTCGCTAGCGCAGCGAATAGCGCAGGAACAACGACCCGTGACGCTCCAGCAGCGACCGCAGCGCAAGCGGCTGGGGCTCCGGCAGCTCCGGGCCGCTCGAGATCGTGGGGCTGGTGCCACCGCCGACCAGCTTCGGGGCGATCGTCAGAAACAGCTCGTCGAGCAGCCGCTCGAGGATCAGCGCACCCAACAGCGTGGGCCCTCCCTCGCACAGCAGCGAGCCGATCCCGAGCTGTGAGCGCAGGTGTCTGAGCACCGTGGTCAGCGTCAGCTCGCCGGGATCGAGCCGCACGAGCTCGACCGCCGCCGACGCTTCCCGATCGTCCAGCTCACTGGGACTGAAGACCACGATCCTGGCCTCGCGCTGCTGGAACAGCGGCGTGTCGGTGGGTACCGCGCCGCTGCGGGTGACGATGCACGCGATCGGCTCGGGGGCCAGACCTCGCTCCGTTCGCCGCCGTCGGGCGTCGGGGTCGGAGATCATCCGCCCGTAGCGCTCCGCGCGCAGCGTCCCGGTGCCGACCATCACCGCGTCGACGATGGTTCGCAGGCCCTTGAACAGAGCCTGGTCTCCGTCGTCTCCGAGCGCTCCCGAGCGGCCCTGGAAGGCCGCCCGGCCGTCGGCGCTGGCGACGAAGTTGGCGACCGTGAGGGGCCGTTGCGCCGCGCCATCCTGGCCAAGCTCGAGCTCGGCCAGCAGCTGCGCTAGCTCGACCGTGTCAGGGCTCGGGAGCAGCTGACGGAATTGCACCGTTACCCGAACCTAGCAGCCGGGAAGCAACCCGGGCAGTGCTCGACTGTACCTATCGCGTCGAGATTCCACACCGTCCCGGTCAGCTCGCACGGGTGGTCACCGCGATCGCGCAAGGCGAAGGGCTGATCGGCGACCTGGTAACCGTCTCGCTGGGACGCGAGACCGCCGTCCGCGAGATCACGGTGGAGATCCGCGACGGCGACCAGGCGGCCCGCATCGCCCAGTTGATCGAGGCGCTCGATGGAGTGCGGGTGCTCTGGCATCAGGACCGAGCGCTGATCCGCCACGAGGGCGGCAAGCTTGAGATCGGCGCCGTTCGCCCGGTCCGCACCGTGCAGGAGATGCGCGACGTGTACACCCCCGGGGTGGCCAGGGTGTGCGCGGCGATCGCGGGGGAGCCGTCGCTCGCGACGCGCTACACGATGATCTCCCGCAGCGTCGCGATCTGCACGAACGGCACCCGGGTGTTGGGGCTCGGCAACATCGGCCCGACGGCGGCGATGCCGGTGATGGAGGGCAAGGCCGTGTTCTACCGACAGTTCGCCGGACTGTCCGCGATGCCGATCCTGGTCGACGCCACCGACGTGGACACGTTCGTGGAGACGGTCGTCCGGATCGCTCCCACGTTCGGCGGGATCCATCTCGAGGACATCTCGACGCCCGAGTGCTTCGAGATCGAGCGGCAGCTGATCGAGCGGCTCGACCAGCCGGTGATGCACGACGATGTTCACGGGACCGCCGTGGTGACGCTCGCAGCCGCGATCGTGGCCTGCCGACGGGCGGGAGTCGAGCTGCGCTCGGCGACGGTCGGCCAGCTGGGGTTGGGGGCGGCCGGCTTCGGGATCGCCGCGCTGATGGTCGACGGCGGGGCGCGCCGGGTGATCGCCTTCGATCCGCTTGCCGCGTCTCACGCGCGGGCGGCCGCCCGGGGGATCGAGCTGGGAACGATGGAGGACGTGCTCCGCGAGTCCGACGTGGTGGTCGCGACGACCGGGCGCGCCGGCCTGATCGAGCCGGCGATGGTGCGCCCGGGACAGGTGATCCTGGCGCTCACCAACCCGCACCCGGAGATCGAGCCGGAGGACACCGAACGAGCCGGCGCCGCGTTTGCCGCCGACGGGCGCAGCGTCAACAACGTGCTGGGCTATCCGGGGATCTTCCGGGGCGCGCTGATGGCCGCCGCGTCGGCGATCACGCTGGAGATGAAGCTGGCCGCTGCCGAGGCGCTCGCGGACCTGGCGCGGGGTGATGAGATCGTCCCGGACGCGCTCGATCAGGGGGTTCACGACGCGGTGGCGCAGGCGGTTGCGCGGGCCGCCGAGCGCGGCGGCGCGACCGATCCGAGCACCGGCTGAGGGTACGCGGAGGGTGCTCGAAACCGGTTACGCTGCGCCGCGATGGACTTCAAGCAGCTGGAC
>JAFAZB010000454.1 GCA_019240015.1 Solirubrobacterales bacterium | reverse complement strand
GAACAGCTCGCTGTCCGCGCTGCTGGGCGTGGGCTACTGGTACGTCGCAGCCCACCACGCCTCGCAGGCGACCGTCGGCCGCGCCGGCGCGCTGGTGGCGGCGCTGGTCGCGCTGTCGGCGATCAGCCAGCTGAGCCTCCCCAACGTGCTGGTCAGCTTCCTGCCGCGCACTCACCGCACCGCTCGCCGGCTGGTGCTTCGCGCCTACCTGTTCGCCTCGGCGCTGGGGTTCGGGCTTGGCGGCATGTTCGCGGCGATCGCGCCGCGCCTGTCGTCGAACTTCGACGTGCTGCGCAGCCCCCTCGCGGCGGGGGCGTTCGCGCTGTCGGTCGCGATGTGGTCGGTGTTCGCGCTCCAGGACAACGCGCTCACGGGTCTGCGGCGCGCGGTCTGGGTGCCAGTCGAAAACGTCCTCTACAGCGCCACGAAGCTGGCCGCGCTGGTCGCCTTCGGCGCCGGGGTGGGGGTGATGAGCTTGTTCGCCACCTGGGTGATACCCGCGGCGATCGCGGTGCTGCCGGTGTCAGGAGTGCTGCTGCTGCGGCTGCTTCCCTCACACGCCGCGCGCGAGGGCACCGAGGATCTGGCCGGGCTGCGGGGCTACTTCGCGAGCGACAGCGCCGGTTTGATCCTGGCGCAGCTCGCGACCACCCTGCTGCCGGTGCTGGTGGTGGTCCGGCTGGGGGCACGGGCGGCGGGAGCCTTCTCGGTCGCCTGGATGCTGGTCCAGTCGCTGGACCTGATCGCGATCAACCTCGGCATGTCGCTGGTCGTCGAAGGCGCCCACGACACGCCACGGCTCGCCGGCCTGCTCCGCGGGCTGCGGGCCAAGACCCTGTGGCTGGTGTGCGCGCTGGTCACGATCGGCATCGTGGCCGCCCCCTGGATCCTGCGCGTGTTCGGCTCCTCCTATGCCCATCAGGGGGCGCCGGTGCTGCGGCTGTTGCTGCTCGGCTCGATCGGACGGGCGGTCAACGTGCTCGCGCTGTGCGCGGCGCGGGCCCGCCGCCAGCCCCGGCGGATCCTCGGCATCCAAGCCGCGCTCGGACTGACGATCCCGACCTCGGCCTGGATCCTCGGAGGGTCCATGGGGCTGATCGGGGTCGGCCTCGCGTGGGCGGTCGCCCAGGCCGTGATCGGCGCCGCGACCCTGATCACCGAGCCG
Organism: Solirubrobacterales bacterium; assembly: GCA_019240015.1. GTDB lineage: Bacteria > Actinomycetota > Thermoleophilia > Solirubrobacterales > Solirubrobacteraceae > Palsa-465. Next base: position 4,228 of record JAFAZB010000454.1, on the reverse strand, counting down.
CCCGAGCGGGCGATGGAGGAGCGGGGAACCGAGATCAAGACGATCCTCTGCGCGAATCACTGGCACGACGACAACAAGGGCGACAGCGCGATCACCTCGGGGATCGTCTCGCTGGCCCGCGAATGCTGGCCGGAAGCCGAGATCCGCGTCGCGACGCTGAACGAGGCGCATGCCGCCTACGCATCCGGCCAGCTGCGACACATCTCGGCGGCGCACCCGGTGACCGAGCTCCATTCGCTGGCGCCGACCGAGTGGGGCAGCGCGGGGCCGCTGACCCCCGGGACCGTGCGCGCGGCCGCGCGGTGGCTGGTGCGGGTCGCCGGGATGCTCGGCGAGATCCTCACCGGCCGCCCGCGGAAGCACACGCGCGTCCAGCTCGCCGACGTCGACCTGCTGGTGTTGGTCGGCGGTAGTGATATCTACGACGACCGCGACGTGGTCGCGCCGATGAGTGCCGCCCGGCTCGCGCAAGTGCTGTACCCGGCGTGGGCGGCGGGGAGGATGCGGATCCCGGTCGTGCTCGCGGGCCACACGCTGGGGCCGTTCCCGCGGCGCCTGGCGCGGATGCTCGCCCGCCGGATGCTCGCGTCCGCCCGCCGCACCGTATTGCGCGAGTCGACTTCCACCGACCTCGCGCGGCGGCTGCGGCTGAGCGAGCCGACGGTTCGCCCGGACCTGGCGTTCGCGACCGTTCCCCGCCATTCCGAGCGGGTCCGCGGAGCGCTCGCTGCGTTCCCCGCGCCTCCGGAGCGCACCTTGGCGCTGGTCGTGCGCCAGCATCCTCACGCGGGGCCGGCGGCGAACACCCGGATCGTCAAGGCGTTCGCCGAGGTCACGCGCAACTTGCTCGCGCGAGGCCAGCTGTCCGGCGCGGTGGTGGTCGTTCAGACAATGGGTCCGACCGCGATCGAGGACGATCGGGCGCTGTCGGCAGCGCTCGTCCAGGCATTGCCGGACCTGCCGGTGACGCTGCTCTGCGAGGACTTCGCGCCGGATGAGCTGGCCGCGATCTACGGCAGCTGCGCGCTCGTGCTGACGGTCCGGCTGCACGCCGCGATCCTCGCTCTGTCCCAGGGGACGCCGTCGTTCGCGGTCGCCTACATGACCCGCAAGACCGAGGGGGTGATGCACCAGGTCGGGCTCGGCGACTCCTGGTGCCAGTTCGAGAACGTCGACCCCGAGCGGATCTGCGCTGCGGCCGCGGAGCTGCTGCACCCGGCCACGCGCCTACGCCTGGAAGCCCTCCAGCGCGCCTGGCACGACGAGTTACGGGCTGAGGTCCGTTCCTGGGAGTCGACGCTGGCCGCGTGAGCGCGCCCAGTCATCCGAGGGGCTGACCGTAAACGTGAATCCAGTCGACCAACAGGGCGCTCCGACCCAATTCGCGCCGCTGGTGCAGGGGCGCGCCGACCGGCGAGCAGTGCGGCGCCGGATCCGCTTGCGCGGCGAGGACCAGCTGACCAAGGGAGCGGTCAACCTGATGGCCAACACCGCGGTCACGGGCCTGTTGGGGGTGGTCTTCTGGGCGGCCGCGGCGCGGCTCTACTCGGCCGCGCAGGTGGGGCGCGACTCGGCACTGATCAACGCGATGCTCATGCTGTCGGCGATCTGCCAGCTGAACCTGATCGATTCGCTGATCCGGTTCCTGCCCACGCTGGCGCATCGCCGGCGCGCGCGGGCGGTCGCGCTGGCGTACGCCGCGGGAAGCGTCGCGGCGGTTTTCGGGGGCGGCGCGTTCGTGCTGCTGGCGCCCGGGGTGACGCAGCGCCTGCACTTCTTGCGCTCCGACTCCTCGCTGGCGATGGTGTTCGTGCTGGCGACGGTGCTGTGGGGCGTCTTCAACCTCCAGGACGCCGCGCTCACCGCGATGCGTCGCACTTCCTGGGTGCTGGCCGAGAACAGTGCCTTCAGCCTCGCCAAGGTCGCGGCGCTGCCGCTGCTGGTGGGCCTCATCGGCCACGGGGTGTACGTGGCGTGGATCCTGCCGCCGCTGTTCCTGATCCCGATCGTCAACTGGTTGTTGTTCACGCGCGTGCTGGGCCGCGATGGTGGGCCCGAGCCCGAAGCGAACCGCGACCGCGGACTGGTTCTTGGGTCGGTGCTGCGGTTCCTGGCGCAGGACTACGTCAGCCACGTGTTGCGGATCGCCTCCTTCGGACTGATCCCGCTGATCGTGCTGGCGCGACTCGGCGACTCCGCCAGCGCTTACTTCTCGATCCCCTTCGCGTTGATCGTCGCCCTGGACCTGCTGTTCCACAACGTCACCACCTCGCTGACCGTGGAAGGCGCGCTCGACATGCAACGGGTGCGGGAGCTCACCCACACCGTGGTCCGGCGGTTTCTGATCTGGCAGGTTCCGCTGACCGCGCTCGTGGTCCTCGCCGCGCCGCTGCTGCTGTTGCCCTTCGGCAGCGCCTACGCTCGGCTTGGCGCCGGACCGTTGCGGATCCTCGCGCTGACGCTGCTGCCGCGCTCGGCCATCTACCTGCTCCAGGCCTTGGCGCGCCTGCGCGCCCGTGGGCTGCCGATCATCCTCTCCGAGGCGACGATCTTCATCGTCTCGGCGGGCGGAGCGATCGCGCTCGCGCGAGGACTCGGGCTCGACGGCGCCGCGCTCGCGTGGCTGATCGGCAATGGCGGCGTGGCGCTGGTGATCCTGCCGTGGCTGGTTCGCTACCTGCGGCGTGCCTGACCGAATCCGGGCGCGGCCGGTGCGCCGCTGGTGGCGGCCAGCGGGGGCGGGTGGTCCAGTACGATGGCGCGATGGAGCCTGCCCCCGGGCGACTGGTGCGCCGGGTCGCACTTGGAACCGAGGCGATCTACCGGGTGATCGAGGCGTCTCGGGACACCGTCGAGGTTGAGGTGGTACGGGCTCCGGGGCTGCCGGCGGGACGGCGACTGAAGCTCGCGGCGCGTGACGTGCGGGCGATGCAGGTGCTCGAGTCTGGCCCTCCAGCTTCGCCGCCGGCCAGGTCCGAGACCGGGTAGGGAAACGTCGGAAGTGGGGTAGGGACCTCACCAGGCGGGCTCCAGAGCGCGGCATAGACTGGCGCCCCAGATGGCCACCGTAAGCGAGCGCAGGGACGCGCCCGAGCCCGAACCTGAGCGCACGGAGGCGCTCAGTCGGGCTCGCACTGACATCTCGGTGATCGTGTGCGCGTTCACGATGGATCGCTGGGGCGATCTCACCGCCGCGCTGGCGTCGGTGCGCCGCCAGACCCGTCCGCCCCGCGAGCTGATCCTCGTGGTCGACCGCTCCTCCGAGCTGCTGGAGCGGGCGCGAGAGACCTTCGCCGGGATCCGGATCCTCGCCAACCGCCACGCGGACGGGCTGTCCGGGGCGCGACAGACCGGCGCCGAGGCCGCCCGCGGCTCGATCCTCGCGTATCTCGATGACGACGCAGTCGCCGAGCCCGAGTGGCTCGCTGAGCTCGAGCTCGCGCACCGCGACGAGAGCGTGCTCGGCGTGGGGGGGCAGGTCGCGCCGCGATGGGTGGGCAACGCTCCTCGCTGGTTTCCGCCGGAGTTCAACTGGGTGGTCGGCTGCAGCTACGACGGGATGCCCACGGAGCGGGCACCGATTCGCAACCCGATCGGCGCCAACATGGCGGTCCGCGCCGAGGTCCTGCGCCACTCGGGCCAGTTCGAGTCCGCCTTCGGCCGGACCGGCGTCGGCGACCTGCTCGGCGGAACGGCCGAGGAGACGGAGTTCTGCATCCGCGCGGCGCGGCTTCACCCCGGCAAGTACTTCCTCTACAGCCCCGACGCCAAGGTCCATCACACCGTGGTTCCCGCCCGCGGTACATGGCGCTACTTCGTCCGTCGCTGCCGGGTAGAGGGGCGTGCCAAGGCGATGCTCACGCGCGTCGCCGGCAGCGAGCTTGGGCTGGCCTCTGAGCGAGCCTATGTCCGCTCGGTGCTGCCCCGGGCGATCCTGCGCGAGCTCCGCGTCGCTGCCGGGGGCGAGCTGGCGGGGCTCGCTCGCGCCGCAGCGATCGTGGCCGGGCTCGCGGTGACCTCGTGGCAGTACCTGCTGGTGAGCGGATCCTGCCGTCTGCGGGCCGCGCTCTCGAGGTGAGCCGAGATGAAGACGCCAGCGCCCCTCCCGCACGTAATCCCGGTCCTGCTCTACCACTCGATCAGCGATCGGCCCCCGGTTGACCAGGTGCGCTTCACGGTCTCCCCGGCCCGCTTCGAGGAGCACATGCGGGCGATCGTCGGCAGCGGC
>JAFAZB010000344.1 GCA_019240015.1 Solirubrobacterales bacterium | reverse complement strand
ATCGATGCAATGCATGAGCACCCGCTTGGCTCCGCGCCTGCTTGGTTTGGGTGATTGAACACGGGCGCAGAGCGCCCGCGGGGCCGGCCTGCGCACGGCCTGCGGCACAGTCCCACGCCCCGCGTGCGCACAGCATCGCGCCTGGGCGCGCGGATCCGCAGACCACCCCACGGCCCCCACAGCGCTCGAACAGCCCCCGGGAACGCTCGCGCCGCCGCTCTCCAGCCCCCTCCCACGCCCGCGAACGCGATTTTCCCGCTGGTAGCATCGTTCGAACGATGGTTGCCGCCGTCAGCGCCCCTCTCCCGTCCGCTAACCGCTCTACGATGCCGCAATGGAAGTAGAGATTGGCCGCGGCAAGAAGGCGCGGCGAGCTTACGGCTTCGATGACATCGCGATCGTCCCATCCCGCCGGACGCGCGATCCCGACGACGTCGACGTCAGTTGGACGCTAGGTCCGTATCGCTTCGAGTTGCCGTTGCTGGCGGCTGCGCTGGACGGTGTCGTCTCTCCGGAGACCGCTGGCACGATCGGAAAGCTCGGAGGCCTCGCGGTGCTCAACCTCGAGGGCATCTTCTGCCGCTACGACGACGCCGAAGAGCAGCTCGAGCGGATCGCGAGCTTCTCCCCGGACATCGCCACGCGCGAGCTGCAGGACATCTATCGCGAGCCGATCAAGCCCGAGCTGATCGCCGAGCGGATCAGCGAGATCAAGGCGCAGGGGGTGGTGACCGCGGCGTCGCTGACGCCGCAGCGGGTCCGCACCCACTACGAGGTCGCGCTGGAGGCGGGCCTGGACATCCTCGTGATTCAGGGCACCGTGGTCTCGGCAGAGCACGTGTCGCTGGACGAGACCAGGCCGCCGCTGAACCTCAAGGAGTTCATTCGTGAGCTGGCGCCGACGCCGGTGATCGTCGGCGGCTGTGCCTCGTACCACACGGGGTTGCACCTGATGCGAACGGGCGCCGCCGGCGTCCTGGTGGGTGTCGGACCGGGCGCGATCTGCACGACCCGGGGCGTGCTGGGGATCGGCGTTCCGCAGGCCACGGCGATCGCGGACGTCGCGGCGGCGCGCTCCCAACACATGCTGGAGACCGGCGATTACGTGAAGGTGGTCGCCGACGGCGGGATGCGCAACGGAGGTGACATCGCAAAGGCGATCGCGTGCGGCGCCGATGCGGTGATGCTTGGCTCAGCCCTGGCGCGCGCCTACGAGGCGCCTGGCCGTGGCTACAACTGGGGCATGGCGACCTTCCATCCCACCCTGCCCCGCGGCGCCCGCGTGGCGACCAAGCAGAACGGGACGCTCGAGGAGATCATCAGGGGCCCCGCGCGCGAGAACGACGGTACGTTCAACTTGGTGGGCGGCCTGAGGATGTCGATGGCGACCTGCGGGTACCGGGACATCGCCGAGTTCAATCGAGCCGAGCTGATGGTCGCGCCGGCGCTCCAGACCGAAGGGAAGCAGCTCCAGCGTGAGCAGGGCGTCGGCATGGGCGCGAGCGCCGCGGCGGTCGGTGTCACCGAGTAGCGCGCCCGCGGTCGCAGCGGCCGCGGAGGCTGGCGGCGGGGTGAGTCCCGAGGCGGCCACGGAGGAAGTCGTGGTGCTCGACTACGGCGGCCAGTACTCCCAGCTGATCGCGCGCCGCGTGCGTGAGTGCGGCGTGTTCTCGGAGCTCTTGCCCCATCACGCCGGCGCGGCGGAGGTCGCGCGGCGCAATCCCCGCGGGGTCATCCTGTCGGGCGGCCCGGCGTCGGTTTACGAGCAGGGCGCCCCTCCGCTCGACCCCGAGCTGCTCGAGCTCGGGGTGCCGGTGCTCGGAATCTGCTACGGCATGCAGCTCCTGGCCCGGGAGCTCGGAGGGGAGGTGCAGCGAGCCGATGTGGGTGAGTTCGGCCGCTCGCAGCTGACGGTCCACGAACCGGGCAGGCTGCTGTCGGGCACGCCGCACCAGCAGAGCTGCTGGATGTCCCACCGCGACACGGTGTTCTCGGCGCCGCCCGGGTTCTCCGCGCTGGCCTCGTCCACCGCCTCGCCGGTGGCCGCCTTCGAGTCGGCGCAGCGGGCCGTGTTCGGAATCCAGTTCCACCCCGAAGTCGTGCACACGCCGTATGGACAGCAGGTGCTGGCCAACTTCCTCGAGGACGTCTGTGGCTGCGAGCGGACCTGGAGCCCCGTCTCGGTGATCGAGGACCAGATCAACCGGATCCGAGCCCAGGTGGGCGAAGGAAGGGCGATCTGCGGCCTGTCCGGGGGCGTCGACTCGAGCGTCGCCGCGCTGCTCGTCCACCGAGCGATCGGCGAGCGGCTGACGTGCGTGTTCGTGGACCACGGACTGATGCGCAAGAACGAGGGCGCGCAGGTGATCACCGCGTTCCGCGACCATTTTCACGTGCCGCTCGTCGCGGTCGACGCATCCGAGCGCTTCCTGGCGGGATTGCGAGGCGTCAGCGACCCGGAGGAGAAGCGCAAGCGGATCGGCGCGGAGTTCATCCGCGTGTTCGAGGAGGAGGCCGCGAAGCTCCAGGATGTGAGGTTCCTCGTGCAAGGAACGCTCTACTCGGATGTGATCGAGTCAGGCGGCGGCAACGGGACCGCGACGATCAAGTCCCACCACAACGTGGGAGGCCTTCCCGAGGATCTGGAGTTCGAGCTGGTCGAGCCGCTGCGGGCGTTGTTCAAGGACGAGGTCCGCGCGGTCGGCGCGGAGCTGGGCCTGCCGGAGCGCTTGGTCTGGCGCCAGCCGTTCCCCGGGCCCGGCCTGGCGATCCGGATCGTGGGCGGTGAGGCCACGCGCGAGCGGCTCGAGACGCTCCGGGAAGCGGACGCGATCCTCCAGGACGAGATCCGCAAGGCAGGCCTTTATCGAGAGCTGTGGCAGTCCTTCTGCGTGCTGCCCGACATCCGCACGGTGGGAGTCCAGGGCGACTCCAGGACGTACGGCAACGTGATCGCGATCCGCGCGGTGACCAGCGACGACGCGATGACCGCCGACTGGGCTCGCCTCCCGTACGAACTGCTGGAGCGAATCGCGTCGCGGATGATCAACGAGATCCGTCCGGTCGGCCGCGTGGTGCTCGACATCACGAGCAAGCCACCTGGCACGATCGAGTGGGAGTGAGGTCCGCGCCGGGTCGCGCAGCCTACGAGCCGTGTGCTTCGGCCTGTGCCAGCACCGGGAGCACGTAGTCGCCCAGGTCGCGGGGCAGCGCGTCGCGGGGGAACCAGCGGGCGGTCGCGAGCTCGCCGTGGTCGATCGTGAGCGGGTGGGAGCTCAGCTCGGCCTGGAAGCAGTGCAGGACGTCCCGACGATGGTGCTTGTTGGCTTCCACCTCCCCCAGCGCCTGCCAATGATCGATCCGGACTCCGAGCTCTTCACCCATCTCGCGCCGCGCCGCGGTTCCTGGCTGCTCGTGGCGCTTGATCGAGCCGCCCGGCAGATCCCAGTCGCGATCGCCGTAGGTGTGGCGGACGAGCAAGACCAGGTTGCCATCGGTCAGCACGCACTTGACCCCCACCTTGTTGGGACGCGTGACGAACCACACCACCTGTAGGACGCGGTAGGCGCAGCGGTAGATCAGCCTGCGAATCGGGACAGGAAGCATCTCCGCAGCGTATGCCCTCGCCCAGTCGGGACCGCAAGCCGGGATTCCCTATCATTGCCGGCAGCCGCGCGAGCGCTCGCGCGGCTTGTGCATGCCATGAAGACTTACGTCGCCACACCAGCGGACCGGGAGCGCAATTGGCTGCTCGTCGACGCCGCCGGGCAGACGCTCGGACGGCTCGCGACGCAGATCGCCGATGCGCTGCGGGGAAAGCGCAAACCGATGTACACGCCCCACGTGGACACGGGCGATTTCGTGGTTGTGGTGAACGCCGAGAAGATCGCGGTGACGGGCAACAAGCGCGCGGATAAGCGCTACTACCGGCACTCGGGCTACCCCGGCGGTCTGAAGTCCCGGACCCTGGCCGAGATGCTGGACCGGCGCCCCGAGGAGGTCATTCGCCTAGCCGTGAAGGGCATGCTGCCGCGCAACCGGCTGGCCCGCAAGCAGCTCACCAAGCTGAAGGTGTACGCCGGCCCAGACCATCCACACGCCGCACAACAGCCGCAACCGATGGAGATCCAGCAGTGAGCGAAGCCGAGCACCCCGAGGACGAGCGTCGAAG
>JAFAZB010000277.1 GCA_019240015.1 Solirubrobacterales bacterium | reverse complement strand
GCCTGCGCATCGCCCCATGGTTGCGCACAGACACTTCGTCCCGAAACGAAGCGTCTCTGTCCTAGCATGTGGGCATGGACGGTGACGCGGACATCGCCAAGGTCGGAGCGCTGGTCGCCGACCCTGCCCGGGCGCGCATCCTGCTGGCGCTGGGAGACGGCCGCGCGCTGCCGGCGAGCGTGCTCGCAGGCGAGGCCGGTGTTGCCCCCTCGACGGCCAGCGTGCATCTGGCAAAGCTCGTCGACGGGGGGATGTTGAACGTCGAGCGCCACGGGCGCCACCGCTACTTTCGCGTCGCCGGGGAGCCCGTCGCCGCGCTGCTCGAGGCGCTCGCCCGCCTGTCCCCGCCGGCGCCGGTCCGCTCGCTGCGCGCCGGGACGAAGGCCAGCGCGGTGCGGTTCGCTCGTACCTGCTACGACCACTTGGCGGGCGTGCTCGGGACGGAGTTGATGGCGGCGCTGCTCGACCGAGCACTGTTGACCGGTGGCGACGGCGTGTTCGCGCGCGACTCCGCGGTCGGGGATCGGCTCGCGGCGCCCGGCTTCGACCTCGACTACCGGCTCACCGAGCGCGGAGTTGCTGAGCTGGGCGAGTTCGGGATCGACTTCGCCGGCCTGCGCGAGCGCCGTCGCCCGCTGATCCGATACTGCGTCGATTGGAGCGAGCAGCGCCATCACCTCGGGGGAGCGCTGGGCGCCGCGCTGGCAGAGCGCATATTCGAGCGAGGCTGGGTGTCCAGGGCGCGCGACAGCCGTGCGGTCCGGGTCACCGATGAAGGCCGCCAAGGACTGCGCGAGCGATTTGGGCTGGAGCTGGAGCAGCTCGCCTCGTAAGCGATACTGAGCGCGGTGACTGGCACCGAGCTCGGACTGGCAATCTCGGTCTTCCTCGCGTGCGCGGTGGAGGCGGTGGAGGCACTCACGATCGTGCTCGCGGTCGGTGTCACGCGCAGCTGGCGCTCCGCCCTCTACGGCGCCGGTGCCGCGGCCGGCGCGCTCGCGATCCTGGTCGCGGCGCTCGGGCCGGCGCTGACGTCGTTGCCGATCGACGCCCTTCGGCTCGTGGTTGGCGGCCTGCTGCTCGTGTTCGGCCTGCAATGGCTGCGCAAGGCGGTGCTGCGCGCCGCGGGACTCAAGCCACTGCACGACGAAGCCCAGGCATTCGCCGCCGAGGCCGCCGCGGCACGCGCCGCGGGGGCCCCGTCACGCGATCGCCTCGACGGCTACTCGTTCGCGATCGCTTTCAAGGGGGTGCTGCTCGAAGGACTCGAGGTCGCGTTCATCGCGCTTACCTTCGGCGCCAACCAGCACCGCGTGGGGCTCGCCGCGATCGCGGCGGGCGCGGCCGTCGCGGTGGTGGTGGCGGCCGGCGCGGCGGCACGCGCCCCACTCGCGCGCGTGCCGGAGAACGCGATGAAGTTCGCGGTCGGCGTGATGCTGACGGCGTTTGGGACGTTCTGGGGCTCCGAAGGAGCCGGCGCTTCGTGGCCAGGGGGAGACGCTGCGCTGCTCGCCATCATCCCCGGCGTGGTGCTCGCCGCGGTGGCGATGGTGCTCTGGCTGCGCAGAGTGCCGGGTGGCGCCGGACCCGTGAGCGAGGCGGCGTGAGCCCGCTCGTCAGGGCAGCGGCCGCGGTGTGGGAGTTCATCGTCGGCGACGACTGGCTCACCGCGCTCGGCGTCGCGTGCTCGCTCGGGCTGACGGCGGTGCTCGCGGGAGCGGGCGCCGCCGCCTGGTGGGTGATGCCCGCCGCCGTGATCGCGCTGCTCGCGGCCTCGCTGCGGCGGGCTTCGCGCTAGCGCTGGCGTCAGCAGCGCTCGCCTAAGCTCCACGCCGATGAGCGCGACGCCCGCTTTGCTTGCGGCCGCAGGCGGGGTCGGATTCGGCCACGCCGTGCTCCCCGACCATTGGTTGCCGCTCGCCGCCGTGGGCCGAGCGCAGCGCTACCCGCTGAAGAAGGTCGCATGGCTATCGGGCGCCGCGGCACTCGGCCACGTGCTGGTCTCGCTGCTCACCGGCGCGGTGATCGTGGGGGTGGGACTCCAGTTCCGCACGAGCGTCGAGCACGCCCAGAACGCGATCGTCGGTGGCTTGCTGGCCGCGACCGGGATCGGCTTGCTCGCATTCGAACTGCTCGGGCACCCGCACCGCCACGGGCACGGCCACCGTCACGACCACCCGCACCGCCCCTCCGGAGCCGACCGGGACCGGCGCGCACGCTCGCTGCTCGCGGTGGCGGTCCCGTTCGGGGCGGCGGCTTCGCCCGACCTCACGATCCTGCCCGTGTTCCTCGCCGCCAGCACCGCGGGCGCCGGCGCGGCCGTCGGCTCGCTGATCGTGTTCGCGGCGGTCACGCTCGCGACGATCGTGTCCCTGACGTTGGGCGCAACCGTCGGGAGCTACCGGGTGCGCGGCGCTTGGCTCGAGCGCTGGGGCAACCCGCTCGCCGCGGCGGTGCTGATCGTGATCGGCGCGCTGGCGCTCGGCGGCGTGGTCTGAGCGCCGGTCCACTACCCTGGCGGCCGTGAGCGACGACTGGCGTCTGCGCGTGAACCTGCACGACCGTGGCCACGCGCACGAGCTCAGCAGGCGGCTCGAGTCGCCCGAGCTCGAGCACGACCTGGAGCGCTCGTACCACGACCGGGTGGTCGTCTCCCAGGACGGTCCGGAGGTGTTCTGCTACGCGGGCACCAGGGAACAGGCGCAGCGCGCCCAACAAGTGGTCCACTCGCTGGCGGACGCGGCGGACTGGCAGCTCGACACCGAGCTCTCCCACTGGCACCCCACCGCCGAGGCCTGGGAGGAGCCCGACAAGCCGCTTCCGGCGAGTGACGCCGAGCGCGCCGCCGAGCACCGTGAGCTGATCGAGCGGGAGCGGGCGGAGTCGCTCGCGCAGGGGTACCCGGAGTTCGAGGTGCGCGTGCAGTGCGAGGCCCACCACGACGCCTTGCAGCTCGCCGAGCGGCTCCGCCGGGAGGGGCTGCCGAGCGTTCATCGGTGGCGTTACCTGGTGATCGGCGCGCTCGACGAGGACACCGCACGCGCGCTCGCCGCACGCCTGCGCGCCGAGGTCCCGGCAGGGAGCACCGTCACGGTCGAGGGCAACCCGCGGGCGATCCTCGACGAGACCCGCAACCCGTTCGCCGTGCTCGGCGGCCTCGGAGGATGACGTGCCAGGACCCGACGGCCACGCCAGCCGCTCCGAACAGCTGCCGCCGCCGGTAGCGACCGAGACCCCAGGCAGCCGGCTGGAGCCGGATGTCCCGCTCGGGGGGAGCCCGTTTCCGCCGATCGCCGAGTACGCATTCCTGTCGGACTGCGAGACCGTCGCGCTGGTCGCGCCGAGCGGCGCGATCGAGTGGCTGTGCCTGCCGCGAGTCGACTCACCGAGCGTGTTCGGCGCGATGCTCGACCGCGACGCGGGCGGCTTCCGGCTGGGGCCGGACGGCGTCGCCGTACCGGCCTCCCGCCGCTACCTGCCGGGAACGATGGTGCTCGAGACCAGCTGGGCGACCGGGACGGGCTGGATCATCGTCCGCGACGTGCTGCTGATCGGCCAGTGGCACCACGAGCACGAGCGCTCGCACACGCACCGCCGGGCGCCGACCGACTACGACGCCGACCACGTGCTGCTGCGCACGATCCGGTGCGTCAACGGCGAGGTACAGGTGGCGCTCGACTGCGAGCCCGCGTTCGACTACGGGCGCGAGCCGGCCCGCTGGGAGTACGCGGGCGCCGGCTACCACGAAGGCGTGGCCAGCTGCGAGGGCAGCGAGGTCACGCTGCGGCTGACGACCGACCTGCGGCTCGGATTCGAGGGGCCGCGGGCCACGGCCCGGCACCTGATGAAGGAGGGCGAGCAGCTCTACTGCGCGCTCTCGTGGAGCGAGCATCCCGCGCCCCAGGACTTCGAGGAGGCCTACGGTCGGCTGGTGTGGACCGCCCACCACTGGCAGCACTGGCTCGACCGCGGGGACTTCCCCGACCATCCATGGCGCGCATTTCTGCAGCGCAGCGCGCTGACGCTGAAGGGACTCACCTACGCCCCGACCGGGGCGCTGCTCGCGGCGGCCACCACGTCGCTGCCCGAAGCACCCGCCGGCCAGCGCAACTGGGACTACCGCTACAGCTGGATCCGCGACTCCACGTTCATGCTGTGGGCGCTGTATACGCTCGGCTTCGACTGGGAGGCCAACGACTTCTTCTATTTCATCGCCGACGTAGCCGGCGGGGAGGAGAAGCTCCAGGTGATGTACGGGGTCGGCGGCGAGCGCGAGCTCGACGAGCAGGTCCTCGAACACCTCGACGGCTACGAGGGGGCGCGGCCTGTCCGGATCGGGAACGACGCCTACAAGCAGGACCAGCACGACGTCTGGGGAGCGCTGCTCGACTCCGTCTACCTGCACACCCGCTCACGCGACACGCTCGACGAGCGGGTCTGGCCGCTGCTCGAGCGCCAGGTGGAACAAGCGATCGCCAACTGGCGCAAGCCCGACCGCGGGATCTGGGAGATCCGCGGCGAGCCTCGGCACTTCACCTCCTCGAAGATGTTCTGCTGGGTGGCCTGTGACCGGGGCTCGAGGCTCGCCGAGCTGCGCGAGGACTGGGACCACGTGACCCGCTGGCGGGCGGTGGCCGACGAGATCCACGCCGACGTGTGCGAGCACGGCGTCGACGAGCGGGGGGTGTTCGTCCAGCACTACGACACCACGGCGCTCGACGCGGCGCTGTTGCTGATGCCGCTGCTTCGCTTCCTGCCGCCCGACGACGCCCGCGTCCGCGACACCGTGTTTGCGATCGCCGATGAGCTGACCGAGCACGGGCTGGTCTTGCGCTACCGAACCGAGGAGACCGACGACGGCCTCGGCAGCCGCGAGGGCACCTTCCTGATCTGCTCCTTCTGGCTGGTGTCGGCGTTCGCCGAGATCGGCGAGCTCGATCGGGCGCGGAACCTGTGCGAGCGCCTGCTCGGTCACGCCAGCCCGCTGGGCCTGTTCGCGGAGGAGATCGACCCGCACAGCGGCCGCCACCTGGGCAACTTTCCCCAGGCCTTCACCCACCTGGCGCTGATCAACGCGGTCGTGCACGTGATCCGCGGCGATCAGCAGCTGATCGCGCAGAAGTCGCCCTGGGCTGACCGCTGAGCGGGCCGACCGGCGTCAGCCAGCGGCCGGGGCGAGGCGGCGAGAGCGGGAATCGAGCGCGCCCGGCCCGGCGAGCGCTGAGACCTCCCACGCCTCGAGGTCGGCGCCGCAACGCGTGCAGCGGCGGCGGTCGTCGAGCGCCCCGCCGCAGCCCTTGTGCTCGAGCACGACCGGTGGCCCGTTCGGTGCCGCGTGGCGGTCGCCCCAGTTGAGCAGCGAGACGATCACCGGCCACAGATCGACGCCCTTTGCGGTGAGGCGATACTCGTAGCGGGGCGGGCGGTCCTGGTAGAGCTCGCGCCGCATGATCCCGGCGTCCAGAAGGCGCCGCAGCCGAGTCTGGAGCACGTTGCGGGCGATCCCCAAGTTGGCCTGGATCTCATCGAAGCGGCGCGTGCCAAGAAACGCCTCACGGAGCACCAGGATCGTCCAGCGCTCGCCGATCAGCTCCAGTGTGCGCGCGATCGAGCAGTTCTGCTCGCGGTAGTCCGAGTGCAGCATGCGCCCAGTCTAGCCGCTTGGGTTGCATCATGCAACCCTCTCGGCTAGAGTGCGTTGCGTGATGCAACCCAAGGTCTGATCGGAGGACGCTCCTTGTCTCGCCGCGCGAAGGTCACGCTCACCGTGTCGGTCGGGGTCTTCATGGCTTCGCTCGACCTGTTCATCGTCAACATCGCCTTCCCCGACATCCGCCGGCAGTTCCACGGCACGAGCCTCGCCGGCCTGTCGTGGGTGCTGAACGCCTACGGGATCGCGTTCGCCGGATTGCTGGTGCCCGCTGGGCGGTGGGCCGACCGCTCGGGGCGAAAGCGTGGCTTCATGGCGGGGCTGGCGCTGTTCAGCTGCGCGTCGGCGGCGTGCGCCGCGGCCCCGTCGGTGCTCGTCCTCGTTGGCGCCCGGATCGCGCAGGCGGCGGGCGCCGCGATGATGCTTCCCACCTCGCTCGGCCTGCTGCTGCCCGAGTACCCCACGGACCGCCGCGGCGCCGCGGTCGGGATCTGGGCGGCGGTGGGCGGCGTCGCCGCGGCCGCCGGACCGCCGATCGGCGGGCTGCTGGTGCAGGCGGGGTGGCGCTGGGTGTTCATCGTCAACGTCCCGATCGGGCTCGCGGCGCTGCTCGCGGCCTCCGGACTGCTGCGCGAGCTGCGGGACGGAACCGGGAAGCGTCCCGACCTCGTGGGAGCCGCGCTGTTCAGCGTTGCCATCTCGGCGCTCACGCTGGCGATCGTCCAGGGCCCCGCCTGGGGGTGGGGCGGTGGCCGCGTGCTCGGCCTGCTGATCGGCGCTGCCGCGCTGCTGCTGGCCGTTGCCGCCCGCTCCGCCAGGCACCCGGCGCCGCTGATCGAGCCGGTGATCCTCCGCACCCGCGCGATCGCGCTGGCGAACGTCGGGGCGCTGCTGTTCTTCTGCGCGTTCGGCGCGCTGCTGCTGGGCAGCGTGCTGTTCCTGACCACCGTCTGGCATCACTCGGTGCTGAGGGCGGGGCTCGAGATCGCGCCGGGGCCGGCGACCGCAGCGATGTTTGCGTTCCCCGGGGGTGTGCTGGGACAGCGACTGGGCCAGCGCTTCGTGGGCGCCGCCGGGGCGCTGCTGTTCGCCGCCGGCGGACTGTGGTTCCGGGCGCACATCGGTGCCTCCCCCGACTACGCCGGCGAGCTGCTTCCGGCGCAGCTGATGAGCGGCGCCGGCGTGGGGCTGGTGCTGCCGACGCTGTCCGCCGCCGCCACCGGACCGCTGCCCGCGGCCCGCTTCTCGACCGGGACCGCGGTGCTCGGGATGTCACGGCAGCTCGGCTCGGCGCTGGGCGTGGCGATCCTGGTGGCGATCGTCGGCCAGCCGTCGGGCAGCGCGGTGGCCGCGTTTCGCAGCGGCTGGACGTTCATCGTCACCGCTGCGCTGTGCGCCGGCGCCGCGCTGCTCGCGGTGGGGCCGGTGTCGATCGGGTCAGCCGAACCCGCCCCGGCGCCGGTGCGTGCGGCCCCCGAGGCGGCGGGCACCTCAGCCGCGTGAACCGACCGCGGCCGGCTCGGGCTCGCGGTCGAGCTCGGCCGGCCCCAGGTCGACGTACCGCCTGCCGCGGGCGAACGAAGCGGTAGCCGCCACCAGGCAGGCCACGAACGCGAACGCGAACGCCTCGTGCAGGCCGTTGCGAAATGGCGCCGAGATCAGATGGGGGAAGAAGTTGCGTCCGGTCAGCAGCGCGTAGGTTGACCCGGGAAGGTGGCCGAGGGCCGCGCTCCCGACCAGGTGCTGGATCGGGTTATAGCCCAGGAATGCCGCGAACAGGATCGAGACCGGCGGCTGGTGCGCGGCGTGCACGGCCGCGCCGCGGGCCACGCCATGAGCTTCCAGGCCGGTGACCATCGCGTGCGGCAGCTCGGCGGCCAGCCCGATGATCATCAGCGTGAAGAAGATGCCGACCGAGAGCACCTGGGCCGAGTTCTGAAAGGTCTGGTTCATGCCTCCCCCGGCCCCGCGGTCGGCCCGGGGCAGGCTGTTCATCACCGCCGCACGGTTGGGGGACGCGAACATCCCCATCGAGACGCCGTTCATGAACAGCACCAGCGCGAACAACGGGTAGGGGAAGTCCGTCGGCAGCGCGCCGAGCAACACGAAGCTGAGCGCGGCGCCGAGCATCCCCCCGGTGGAAAACGGCCGCGCGCCGAAGCGATCGGACAGATAGCCGGAAGTGGGGCCCGCCAGCAGCATCCCGAACGTCAGCGGCAGCATGTAGATCCCGGCCCACAGGGGGGTCTGCGAGAAGTCGTAGCCGTGCTGCGGGAGCCAGATCCCCTGTAGCCAGATGATCAGCATGAACATCAAGCCGCCCCGCGCGACCGCCGAGAGGAAGGTCGACAGGGTGCCGAACGTGAACGCCCGGATCCGAAACAGCGGCAGGCGGAACATCGGATTGGCCACGCGCCGCTCGATCACCGTGAACGCCACCAGCGAGCAGGCGCCGCCGGCCAGCAAGGCGAGCACCCGTGGGCTAGCCCAGCCCGTGGAGGCGTGCCCGTAGGGACGGATCCCATAGGTCACCGACACCATTAGCAGGATCAGTCCCAGCGCGAACGTCAGATTGCCCGGCCAATCGACCCGCGCGCGCGTGGGCCGCGAGCGTTCCTCCAGCTTCAGATACGCCCACACCGTGCCGAACAGGCCGACCGGCACCGAGATCAGAAACACCAGTCGCCAGTTGATCGGGGCCAGCACGCCGCCCAGCACCAGCCCGACGAACATCCCGCTGACGCCGACGATGTTGTTGATACCGAGCGCCATCCCGCGCTGGTGCGCGGGGAACGCGTCGGTGATGATCGCCGCGGCGTTGGCGAGCAGGAACGCGGCTCCGATTCCCTGCACCACGCGGAACACGATCAGGAACGTGGCCCCCGCCCGCCCGGTCAGCCAGTCGACGCTCAGCAACAGCGAGGCGACCGTGTAGATGACGAACCCCAGGTTGTACATCCGCACCCGCCCGAACATGTCGCCCAGCCGCCCGAGGCTGACGATCAGCACGCTGGAAACGACCAGGAAGCCGAGGATCATCCACAGCAGGTAGAAGCTGTTCGCAGGAACCAGCGGATCGAGGTGGATGCCGCGAAAGATGTCCGGCATCGCGATCAGGGTGATCGAGGCGTCGAGCGTCGCCAGCAGTACCCCGAGCGTCGTGTTGGAGAGCGCGATCCACTTGTAGGAGTCGCCCTCCGCGCGCGCAGGCATTCCGGCTACTCTAGCCCGCGCCTGGCGAGCCCAGCGAGATGAGAGGAGCACTTACGTGAACATCCGGGCGGCGGTGCTCGAGCAGTTCGGTCAGCCGCTGAACGTCACCGAGGTCGAGCTCGGCGAGCCGCGCGCCGGCGAGGTGCTGGTCCGCCTGCGGGCGTGCGGGGTATGCCATACCGATCTCTACACGGCGTCGGGGGCCGACCCATCCGGGTACGCGCCGACCGTCCTCGGTCACGAGGGTGCCGGGGTGGTGGAGCGCGTCGGCGAGGGCGTCGCGAGCGTCGTCCCCGGTGATCAAGTGGTGACGCTGTTCTCGCCCCAGTGCCGCGAGTGCGTCCACTGCGCGAGCCCCGACACGAACCTCTGCCTCGCGATCCGCGAGCAGCAGAACAAGGGCTACCTACCGGACGGGACGACGCGCCTGTCCCGTGCCGGCGAGCCGATCCGGCACTTCATGGGGACCAGCACGTTCGCGGAGTACACGGTGATGCCGGAGATCGCGCTGGCGCGCATCTCACCCGAGGCGGACCCCGAGCGGGCGTGCCTGTTTGCATGCGGGCTGTCAACCGGCTTGGGCGCGGCGATCAACACCGCCAAGGTGCAGGCCGGATCGACCTGCGTGGTGTTCGGCGCCGGGATGGTGGGGCTTGGCGCGGTCGCGGGCTGCCGCCTGCAGGGCGCGGATCGGATCATCGCCGTCGATCTGTCGCAGCGCCGACTCGAGCTGGCGCGGGGCCAGGGCGCAACCGACGCCTGGATCGCGGGACCCGACACGGTGCAGCGGATACTCACGGAGACCGGGGGATTCGGCGCCGATTACACGTTCGAGGCGACCGGGCTGGTGTCGGTGATGCGCCAGGCCGTGGAGGCGGCGCGGATGGGCTGGGGATTGTGCACGGTCGTGGGCGTGGCGGGCAAGGGCGAGACGCTCGAGGTCGTGCCGCGGCTGCTGATCACCGGCAGGCGGGTCTGTGGCTCGTCGTTCGGCGGCGTCAAGGGACGCGACCAAGTCCCGGAGCTGGTGCAGCTCTACCTCGGTGGGAGGCTCGACGTCGATCCGTTCATCTCCCACCGGATCGGGCTGGACGAGGTCAATCGCGGCTTTGAGCTGATGGAACGCCAGGACGGGATTCGCAGCGTGATCACGTTCGACTGACGCGACTCGACCGGCTCCGGAGAGCCGGTCGAGCGCCGCTGCCGGGAGAGTGGGAGCGGCCTACATGTTGGGGCAGTTGTGCCCAGCACTGCGTGCCCCGCCCGGGGCATTGCCGTGGCTCGGCGGTGCGGTCCGGCTGGTGGTGCTGGTCGCGGCGCCCGAGCCAGTCGAGCTGGTCGAACCACTCGAGCCGGTCGAGCTGGCCGCGCTTGCGATCGCGGCGCCGCCGCCCGCGAGGGCGCCGGTGACGGCGAGTGTCACCAGCAGCGGTCTCAGCCTGTGCTTCATTTCGGATCACCTCCTTGGTGGTGGGGATCACAGGATCCGGCGCGAGCGTGTGATG
>JAFAZB010000240.1 GCA_019240015.1 Solirubrobacterales bacterium | reverse complement strand
GATCGCTTCGAACGCGCGCCGCAGGATCTCGCCGCGCTCGCGGGGCGGGTGCTGCGCGAACTCGGGTCCCGCCTGCACGGCGGCGTCCAGCGCCGCGCGGGCGTCCTGCTCCGAGGCGTCGGCGACCTCGCACAGCGACTCGCCGGTGGCGGGGTCTTCGACGGCGAGCGTGCCCTTGGCTCCCTCTCGCCACTCGCCGCCGATGTACACCTGCTTGGGGACCTGATCCAGGATCTGCTGCTCTTGGGTAGCGGAGATGGTGCTCATGAGGGGAACCTACCCCGGGAGGGCCGCCCTCAACGCGCCCGTGTCTCGCGCGGGCTCAGGCCGCGGCCGACAGCGCCGCCGGCTCGAGCGCGACCGTCAGCACCTCGTCGATCGTCATCGCGAAGTGGAAGCGCATCGCGGTGCGCACCTCCTCTGGGACGTCATCGAGATCGCCGCGGTTTCGCTCGGGCAGCACCACGTCTGTGAGGCCGGCCGCGTGCGCCGCGAGCACCTTCTGCTTGACCCCGCCGATCGGTAGCACCCGACCCTGGAGGGTCACCTCGCCGGTCATCCCGACGGTGTGCCTGACCGGCCTGCCGGTCAGCAGCGACGCGAGCGCGGTTACCATCGTAACCCCGGCGCTGGGTCCGTCCTTGGGGATCGCGCCCGCCGGGACATGCACGTGGAAGGCGCGATCGTCGAACGCCCCTGGCTCGATCGCCAGCCCGTCCGCGTGTCCGCGCACATACGACAACGCGATCTGCGCCGACTCCTTCATCACGTCCCCGAGCTGACCGGTGAGGGTGAGCCCCGGCTTGCCCGGCATCGCGGTGGCCTCCACGAACAGCACGTCTCCGCCCGCGCCCGTGACCGCGAGTCCGGTGGCGACGCCGGGGACCGCGGTCCTGACCGCGGACTCCTGGAAGTGGCGCTGACGCCCCAGGGCGTCGCGCAGTGCCTCGAGCTCGATCACTACCGGGGCGTCGGTCTCGCCGCTCGCGATCCGGGTGGCGGTCTTGCGCAGCAGCGTCCCGAGGTCGCGTTCGAGCTGGCGAACGCCCGCCTCGCGCGTGTACTCGGTCGTGACCGTGGTCAGCAGCTCGTCGGAGATCTCGACCTCCTCGGGCCGCAGGCCGTTGCGCTCCAGCTGCCGCGGCCACAGGTAACCACGGGCGATCGCCACCTTCTCCGCGGTCGTGTAGCCATCGAACCGGATCACTTCCATCCGGTCGAGCAGCGGCCCGGGGATCGTGTCAGCGACGTTCGCCGTGGCGATGAACATCACGCCGCTGAGATCGAGCTCCAGGTCCAGATAGTGGTCGCGGAAACTGTGGTTTTGGGCGGGATCGAGCACCTCGAGCAGCGCGGCAGACGGGTCCCCCCGCCAGTCGGCGCCGACCTTGTCGACCTCGTCGAGCATGATCACCGGGTTCATCGTCCCGGCATCCCGCAGCGCGCGGACCAGCCGGCCCGGCAGTGCGCCGATGTAGGTTCGCCGATGCCCACGGATCTCCGCCTCGTCGCGGACGCCTCCGAGCGACATGCGTACGAACTCCCGGCCGGTGGCACGGGCGATCGACTCTCCGATCGAGGTCTTGCCGGTGCCCGGCGGTCCGATCAGGGTGAGGATCGCGCCGGCCGGCCGGCGGCCTTCCGGCGCCGCGTCGTCCAACCCGCGTTCGCGGCGGAGCTTTCGAACGGCGATGTATTCGACGATCCGGTCCTTTACGTCCTCGAGCCCGGCGTGGTCGGCATCGAGCACCTCGCGGGCGTGCGTCGGGTCGAGCCGCTCCTCGGAGCGCTGTGACCACGGCACCGCGATCAGCCAGTCCAGATAGGTGCGAATCACGCTCGACTCGGCGCTCTGCTCGCCCATCCGCTCCAGCCGGCCCAGCTCCTTCTCGGCCTGCTCGCGGGCGTGCTCGGGCATCCCGGCTTCCTCGATCTTGGTCCTGTATTCCTCGAGCACGGATGCGTCGTCCTCGCCTAGCTCCTTGCGGATCGACTCCATCTGCTTGCGCAGGAAGTAGTCCCGCTGCTGCTTCTCGGCGCCGGACTCGACGTCCTCACGGATCCGCTTGCGGACCTGGAGCTCGGCCAGTCGCTCGCGCTGGTAGCCGAGCGCCAGCTCGAGGCGCTCGGTGACATCGACGGTCTGGAGCAGCTTGACTTTCTGGTCGTAGCTGAGATCGGGGCTGTAGCCGCCGGTGTCGGCCAGCGCACCAGGCTCGGTGATGCTGCGCACGAACGCCGCGATCCGGCCGTCGTCGCCACGCAACTCGAGGATCTCCTCGACCACCGCGCGGTACTCGCGCTCGAGGTTGCGGGTCTTGCCGTCGACCGGGACGGGATCCGGCCGCTCATCGACCTCCACGTAAAGCCGGCCATCGGGGAGCGTCTGCGCGGCTCCTGCGACGCCACGGTGCAGGCCCTCCAGGGCGACGGCACGCGCCCCACCGGGAAGCCGGACGCGCTCGCGCACTTCGGCGACCGTGCCGGTCGCCGCGAACTCC
>JAFAZB010000162.1 GCA_019240015.1 Solirubrobacterales bacterium | reverse complement strand
ATCACCATCGCGGCGCCGAACACCAGGCAGTAGATCGCGAACGGGGTCAGGTTCCGGCTCTTGAAGTACCGGGTCAGGAAATGCACGGTCACGATCGCCGTCGCGGCCGCGAACGCCGCGGCCAGGAACGCGGCGCCCCGCACCCCGCCGTTGCCCAGCGGGCCGGTGAGATCCCCGACCTTGTAGAGGCCCGCCGCCAGAATCGGCGGCGTGGCGAGCAGAAACGCGAACCTCGCGGCGTCGCTGTTGTCGAGGCCACGCACGAGGCCCGCGGTCATGCACACGCCGTCCCGGCTGATCCCGGCGATCAACGCCGAGCTCTGGGCGACGCCGATCACGCCCGCCTCCTTGTACTCGAGCGTGTCCAGCCGCCGGGCGCCGTCGGCCTTGGCGCCCTCACGCAGGGCCAGCTCGCGCACCTCCGAGCGGCGCCGGTAGCGCTCCGCGGCGAGCAGGATCGCGCCGTTGACGACCAGGAAGATCGACGCCGCCAGCGGCTTGGCCAGCGCCACCCGCACGGGGTGCTCGAGCACCAGCCCGAGGATCCCGACCGGGATCGTCGCGGTGACGATCAACCACGCCAGGCGTTCGGTGGGCGTCTCGATGCGCCGCTTGCTCAGCGTGCCGAAGAACGCCCCGATGATCGCGACCCAGTCGCGCCAGAAGTAGATCAGCAGGCCGACGGCGCTGCCGACGTGCAGCATCACCACGAACGCGAGCCATGGCGACTCGGGCTGGGACTGCCAGTGCACGACCGTGTGCCAACCGAACAGCGTCGGGAACAGGACCGTGTGGCCGAGGCTCGAGACCGGGAACAGCTCGGTGGCGCCCTGGAGTACGCCCAGGACGATCGCCTGAAAGGTGCTGATCAGGTTGTGCGAAGCCAGCGCGAGCACGAACGGGGCAGCGTACCCGGCTCGCTAACGATTCGATCAGCGCTCAGCCGCCAAGCCCGCACGGTCCCTGCGCGGCCTGGACGGCGAACAGCTCGGCCGTCGCCAGCTCCTGGTGGCTGCTCGCGGCGGTGTCCGGGAACGAGATCGTCCCCGCTTGAAGCTTGATCGCGAACGAGAACACGCTGTCCGCGGTGGGCGCGATCCGCAGCTTGGCCTTGGCGTCGCTGCCGAGGCTGGTCGCGAGGTCGCGGGCCTGGAGCAGCAGCGGGTCGGGGAGCTGCTTGCTGTGCTCGCCGTTGCAACTGATCGTCCCCGCGTCATTGACCAGCAGCGTCAGCCGCTGGCCCTGGCCCGTGCGCGTCAGCATGAACAGATCCGGCGCCTGCACGTTCAGTCCGCAGCCGGCCACGTTCACACCGAGCGCGAGCGCCAGCCACGCCGCGAACGTGCGCGCCGACCCGGATCGCGTCACCGGTCGCTCACGACGATCGCTGCCCCGCCACGGCGGGGATCTCCACCGCCCGAGAACCCCCCGCCGAGCTCACGCGCCGCCGCCTGGACGCCGCCAAAGAACAGATTGCGATCGCGGAAGCGGCCGATCGGCCGCGCGGAGGCCTCCAACGCCGCGGTGTCCGCCCCCGGCTCCGCGTAGACGACCCCTTCCTCGTAGTGCAACCGCGGAGCCCCGACCGCGTCGGCGGCCAGCATTCCCTCGTCGATCACCCGGATGATCGTCTGCAGGATCGCGGAGCGAATCCGGTTTGAGCCCGCGCTCCCCAGCACCAGCTCGGCGGTCCCGTCGCGCAGCAGGGCCGTGGGGGCCATCATGCTGGGAAGCCGCCGACCGGGCGGGTGGCGGTGAAACCCGAGCGGGTTCAGGTCCTGCTCGCCGAGCATGTTGTTGAGGTGCACGCCCGTGCCGGGCACGACCACGCCCGAGCACGAGCCATTGGAACAGGTGACCGAGCACGCCCACCCCTCGCTGTCGAGCACCGCGATGTGCGTGGTCGAGCCCAGCGGACCACGCTGGGCCGCGCCCGGCCCCCGGCCAGCCTCGCCCTTGCCGTGCAGGAAGCGTTCGACGAACTCCGGGTCGTCGAGCCCGGCCAGGAACTCCGGCGTGCGCTCCCGCTGGGTCCGCTCCATCACCTCCACGATCTGCTCGACGGACGGAGGCCCTGGCGCCGCCTCCAGCAGCGCCAGCGCCCGTGCGATCAGGATTCCGCCGGCGGAGGGCGGCGGGTTGGTCAGCACCAAGCGCCCGCGATAGCCGACCGACACGGGGGGCCGGTCGACGACCGCGTAGGACTCGAGGTCGGCCGCCGTCAGGATGCCGCCGTGGCCAACCACCCAGTCCACGATCGCCGCGCCGATGTCACCGGTGTAGAACGGTGCCGCGCCCTCCCGCCCCAGGCGCTCGAGGGAGTCGGCCAGCTCGGGCTGACGAATCCGTTCGCCGGCCGTCGGCACCCTCCCCTGCGGGGCGAACAGCGCCGCCGACTCAGGCGTCGCGGTCGCGATCCCGCCCAAGATCTCGAATACGTAGGCCTGCTCCACGCTCAGCTCCACCCCGCGGCGCGCGAGCGCGACCGCGGGGCGCACGAGCTGCTCGAGCGGAATCCGGCCAAAGCGAGCCGCCGCCTCGCACACTCCCGCGGGCATCCCGAACGCCCCCACCGAGGCCGGCCCGATGTTGAACACCTGGATCGCGTCGCCGAATGACACGCTGATCGGCACCAGCTCCTCCCGGGCGCCGGCCACGGCGCCTCTGCCGGGGGCCTGCACGAAGAAGTCGAGCAGCACCGCCGGACTCCCAGGCGCGACCACCAGCATGTATCCACCGGCCCCGAGACCGGTCAACAGCGGCTCGCACACGAACGACGCCAGCATCGCCCCGAGCGCCGCGTCGACCGCATTGCCCCCCTCCCGCAGCACGTCCGCCCCCGCCCGCGCCGTCAGCGGATGACCCGCCGCGACCACACCGAGCTGTCGGCCAGCGCTCACGTCTTCACGCGGGTGTGTGGAAGGCTCGCACCCAGTAGAGGGTGCCGCGTCACGCAAGCGGTTGCCAGGTCTGGGGGCCGCGCGAGGGCTTCGACCCCGGAGTACCCCCTGACGCGCGGGGAGCAAGCCTGCCCAGGACGCAGGGAGCGACGTGTGCTCTGCACACGAGCGACCGAGGACGCCGGCAGGCACCGCTACCCGCGCGTCAGGGCGTCAGCGGCGGGGGATGAACTCCGGCACGTCGAACTCGTTCGGCGAGCCCGACGATCGTTGCCGCACCCGGCTCACCCTTGGCTCGCCGGAGGGCTCGCGGAACTGGGGCGATGGCTCGGGCTCGCGGCTGGCGGAGAGGCCGAGCGGCTCCTCCTCGCGGCGGCGGGAGCGGTACTCGCCGTAGCCAGTGGCCACGACGGTGACCCACACCTGCTCGTCGAGCTTCTCGTCGAGCATCGCGCCGAAGATGATGTTGGCGTCGGGATGCGCGGCTTCGGCGACCGCCTTGGCCGCCTCGTTGACCTCCCACAGGGAGAGGTCGCGGCCGCCTGTGATCGAGAGCAGGATCGAGCGGGCGCCGTCCATGCTGGTCTCGAGCAGCGGCGACGCGACCGCCTGCTCGGCGGCGTCGATCGCGCGTCGCTCGCCGGTGCCCATGCCGATCCCCAGCAGGGCGTTGCCGGCGTCGGACATGATCGTGCGGACGTCGGCGAAGTCGAGGTTGATCAGCCCTGGCAAGGTCACCAGGTCTGAGATCCCCTGTACGCCTTGTCGCAGGACGTCGTCGGCGACCCTGAAGGCCTCGACCATCGAGGTTCCCCGGTCGAGCACGGACAGCAGTCGGTTGTTCGGGACCACGATCAGCGTGTCCACCTCACGCGCCAGTGCCGCGATCCCCGCCTCCGCCTGCTCGCGCCGGCGAGAGCCTTCGAACTGGAACGGGCGGGTGACGATCCCGACCGTCAGCGCGCCGACCTCCCGGGCGATCTGGGCGACGATCGGCGCCGCCCCGGTGCCCGTTCCGCCGCCGGCCCCGGCCGCGATGAACACCATGTCCGAGCCGCGCAGCATGGCCTTGATCCGGTCGTACTCCTCGCGCGCCGCCTGGCGCCCGAGCTCTGGGTCGGAGCCCGACCCCAGCCCCCGGGTGACGCCGTCGCCGATGTGGAGCGTCTCGTGGGCCGCGGACTGCTGGAGCGA
This sequence comes from Solirubrobacterales bacterium, assembly GCA_019240015.1. Taxonomy (GTDB): domain Bacteria; phylum Actinomycetota; class Thermoleophilia; order Solirubrobacterales; family Solirubrobacteraceae; genus Palsa-465. The sequence goes on along the minus strand of JAFAZB010000162.1, from coordinate 2,850 downwards.
TTGCAGGTCGGTGTTGATAGCGACGAACTCGACGCCCGCGATCTCGGCTTCGACCATCCGGTTGACAGCGTTGACTCCGGCGCCGCCGACGCCGACCACGCGCAGCACCGGCCTGCCGACCGACTCGGGGACGGCGAAGGCCTCTTCGACCCGCTCCGCGCGGGCGTAGACGTCTGGCTCGGGCTGGCGGTGCGCCGCCGGGCGCTCGAGGACGTTCTCCGGGATGTCGGCAGAGAAGGCATGCCGCAGGCGCTCCTGGGGCGAGGGTATGTGGCGCTCCTGCTCGGCCGGCTGTGTGGGGGCCGAGCCCAGGGACGGGTGTGATTGCGGACCCTCGGCAGCACGGCGCGCGGGCGCTCGGCGTGCGGGTGCTCGGCGTGCGGGTCGGGGCCGCTCGGTGCTACGCCGTGCGGGGGCGTCGGGGACGCTCGCGGTCGGCGTCGCCGGCTTGGTTTCGGCCGGCGGTTCAGCCTCGGCTGCGGCCTCGGATTCGGGCGCTGGGCGGGCCGGCGCCGGCGGCTCTTGCGCGGGACGGTCCGGCGATGCGTCGCCCGCCGTCTTGCGGAACAGGTCCGCCAGTGGCCCCTCACGCATGCTCGCGCGCTTACCGGTTGGCATTCGAGAGGACCTCCTTGGCGAGCTGCCTGTAGGCGTGGGCGGCCAGACCGTCGGGATCGTACTTCAGCACGGACATCCCTTTCACAGGCGCCTCCGCAAATCTCACCGTTTTGCGGATTCTCGACGCGAACACGCGCTCGCCGAAGTTCTCCTCCAGCAGCTCGATCGCCTCCTTGGCGTGCAGGGTGCGGAGATCGACCAGGGTGGGCAGGATCCCTTCGATGTCGACATCTGGGTTGAGGTTCTCGCGGATCATCGCGAGCGTGTTCTGGAGCTGGATCAGGCCGCGCATCGAGAGGTACTCGCACTGCACCGGCACGATCACCCGGTCGGCGGCGGTCAGCGCGTTGATCGTCAGCAGCCCGAGGCTGGGCGGGGTGTCGATGAACACGAAGTCGTAGTCCTCCCGCACCGCGGCAAGCGCCTTCTGCAGCATCCGCTCGCGCCCGATCATCGTGGACATCGCGATCTCCGCCCCGGCGAGGTCGATCGAGGCGCAGGCGACGTCTACTTCCCGGCGCCTGATCACTTCACGGATCGAGACGTGGTGGACCAGCACGTCGTACATCGACTTGTCGAGGTTGTCGGGATCGATCCCCTGCGACATCGTCAGGTTGCCCTGGGGGTCCATGTCGACGCACAGCACCCGGTGGCCTTCCTCGGCGAACGCGACCGCGAGGTTGAGCGTGGTCGTGGTCTTGGCGACGCCGCCCTTCTGGTTGGCGAACGCGATCACCTTGCAGGTGGCCGTCACGGGGGGCTCCGTTGCGTCGAAGGAACTCATACGCGCCGATATTCGCAGGTGATCCGGCGATTCCTTCACGGCGCGCAGGAGCGGAGCGCCGGCGGGCGTCAGTATTTTCAGCCGGGTGCCCACACTGCTCGATCGCCGTCTGATCTTCGTGACCGGCAAAGGCGGGGTCGGCAAGTCGACCGTCGCCACGGCGCTGGGGGTGCTCGCCGCCCGCCGGGGGATGCGGACGATCGTCGCCGAGCTCGCAAGCCAGGAGCGCATCCGACGTACGCTGGACCACGAGTCGGCCAACGGATCGCCCGCCGGCGAGCGCTTCGAGGAGCTCCAGCTCGGCGAGCGCCTGTTCACGATCTCGATCGATCCCCAGCTCGCAATGGAGGAATACCTGCGGGTCAAGACGGGGTCGGTCGGCCAGGTGCTCGGATCGAGCCGGCTGTTCCACGCGTTCGCGATGGCCACCCCCGGGATGCGCGATCTGTTGAGCGTCGGCAAGGTGTGGGAGCTGGCACAGCTCGAGCGCCGCACCCGCGGCGCCGCGCCCTACGATCTGGTGGTGGTCGACTCGCCCGCCTCCGGCCACGGCGTCGGCATCCTGCGTACGCCCAGGACGTTCGCCGAGATCGCGCGGGTGGGCCCGGTCGCGCACCAGGGGCGCACGATCGCGACGACGCTCGCCGACCGCCAGTTCACCGGCGTGGTGGCGGTCACCACGCCGGAGGAGATGCCCGTCAACGAGACGCTGTGGCTCGGCGATGCGCTCGCGCACGACGGTCTGGAGCTCGACGCGGTGATCGTCAACGCGGTCTATCCGAGCCGGTTCGAGCCGGGCGAGACCAAGGCGCTCGAGCGGGCCTTGAGGCGCACCGAATCGCCGTTGGCGCGTGCCGCGCTCAGAGCCGCGCTGTCCGAGCACGCTCGCGCCTCGATCCAGCGCGCCCAGCAAGCCCGGCTGAGCGAGGACCTCGATTGCCCGCTGGTGGAGCTGCCGTACGTGTTCGCCGACCACTTTGGCCAGAGCGAGCTGGATCGCCTGGCCGATGCGCTGGAGTCGGCGCTGTGAGCGTCGCCGAGCTACTCGAGGGCAAGCGGGTGTGCATCTGCGGTGGCGCCGGCGGGGTCGGCAAGACCACGACCTCGGCGGCGATCGCCCTGGGGATGGCGGCCCGGGGCGCCAAGGTGGCGGTCGTCACGATCGACCCCGCGAAGCGGCTCGCGAACGCGCTCGGGCTGGAGCAGCTTCACAACGTTCCACGCCGCGTCGAGCCCGACCGGCTCGCCACCGGTGGACTGCGGGTGGAGGGCGAGCTGTGGGCGATGATGCTCGATCCCAAGCGGACCTTCGACGAGCTGATCGAGCGGATCGCGCCGGACCAGGACCGCGCGCGCCAGATCAAGGCCAACCGCGTCTACCGCGAGCTCTCGACCGCAGTCTCGGGCTCGCAGGAGTACACCGCGATCGCCAAGCTCTACGACCTCGA